>CAUCXP010000238.1 GCA_958446785.1 uncultured Collinsella sp.
GAACCGGAAAGTTTTCGGACCGAGCAGATTCATCCAGAAGTTACCTCCTGTACTAATGAGTACTTCGAGCGTCTGCGCACCGAGGCCGAGCGCTGGGGCAAGCCCATGGCAGCCGTCCTGGGCGCCCTTATGGCCCAGGTCGATCTGGGTGCCGGTGCCATCGGCGGCAAGGACTCTATGAGCGGCTCGTTTGAGGACGAGGCCGGTGAGCTCAACGTTCCGCCGACCCTGATCAGCTTCGCTGTGGCCGTGGGCAAGGCCGCCCGTGCCGTCTCGCCCGAGTTCAAGGGTCTGACGCATCGCGTCGTGCGCATCGCCCCCGCCACCTATGGTGAGGACTACCGCCCCGACGCTCAGCAGCTGCTCGCCGCGTTTGACGCCGTCGAGGCGCTCACCGCCAACGGCGACGCCCTGGCCGTCTCCACGCCCGGCTACGGCTGCGGCGTCGAGAGCCTCTTTAAGATGTGCGTCGGCAACCAGATCGGTATCGAGCTTGCCGAGGATGTAGACGTGGAGAGCCTCTTCACCCCGCTCTACGGCAGCTTTATTGTCGAGCTCGCCGAGGATGCCGAGCTGCCCGAGGTCGCCGACGGCGTTGTCGTCGAGCCCCTGGGCACCACCGTCGAGGGCTATGTCATCGACACCGGTTCCGAAGTCATCGAGCTCTCCGAGCTCCAGGAGGCCTGGGAGAGCGGCATCGAGGGCGTCTTCACCTACCGCAGCGCCGGCGAGTCCGCCGAGGTCGAGACCATCGACTTCCGTGCCAAGGATATCCACGTGTACGGCGGCGCCAAGATCGCCCGCCCGCGCGTGGTAATCCCCGTGTTCCCCGGCAACAACTGCGAGTACGATAGCGCCCGCGCTTTCCGCGCCGCCGGCGCCGAGGCCGACACCTTCGTGATCAACAACCTCACGCCCGAGGCCGTCGCCGAGAGCACCCACGAGCTTGCCCGCCGCATCCGTGCAAGCCAGATCGTCATGATCCCCGGCGGCTTCTCGGGCGGCGACGAGCCCGATGGCTCCGCCAAGTTCATCACGGCGTTCTTCCGCGCTCCCGAGGTCACCGAGGCAGTCCGCGACCTGCTCAAGGCCCGCGACGGCCTGATGCTGGGCATCTGCAACGGCTTCCAGGCCCTGATCAAGCTCGGTCTGGTGCCCTACGGCGACATCGTCGACGCCACGCCTGATGCGCCCACGCTTACGTTCAACACCATCGGTCGCCATCAGAGCCGTCTGGTGCGCACCCGTATCTCGTCCAACCTGTCCCCGTGGCTGTCGCAGTGCAGCCTGGACGACCCCTACACCGTCGCCATCAGCCACGGCGAGGGCCGCTTTGTCGCCAATGACGAAGTGCTCACCCAGCTGATCGCCAACGGCCAGGTCGCCACGCAGTACGTGGGCGAGAACGGCAAGCCCAGCATGGATCTCTCCGTCAACCCCAACGGCTCCGCACTCGCCATCGAGGGCATCACGAGCCCCGACGGCCGCGTCCTGGGCAAGATGGGCCATGCCGAGCGTCGCGGCGACAACCTGTACCGTAACGTGCCCGAGCATGTCCCCGGCGATAAGTTCATGCCGATCTTTGAGAGCGGCGTGGCCTACTTCGCTTAAACCTTTCCCATCAGGTACAATCCCTTCGGGTAACAACACCCGCCACCGACACATCCGGTGGCGGGTTCTTTTTTACTTCGCGCATGTAGGAAGGACATCATGGAAAGCCGCAAGCCGTATCTCGCCACCCTGCCCGGACTCATCCTGGGCTGTCTTGTTTGCTGTGCACTCTGGGGATCGGCCTTTCCCTGCATCAAGATCGGCTACGCACTCTTTGGTATCCCGGCGCACGATAGCGCCTCGCAACTGCTCTTTGCAGGTTTGCGCTTCACGCTTGCCGGTATCCTGGTTATCGCCGGTATGAGTGCGGCCCAGCGCCGCCCGCTCGTCCCACAGGTACGCGATATCAAGCCCGTCTTTATCTTGTCGCTCTTTCAGACCATCGGTCAATACTTCTTTTTCTATCTGGGCCTCTCGCGCGCCAGCGCCATGTCGAGCTCCATCATCGAGGCCAGCGCCAACTTCCTAGCCATCCTCTTTGCCGCCCTGGCGTTTCGCACCGAAAAGCTCGATGCGGCCAAAGTGCTCGGCTGCGTACTGGGCTTTGCCGGTGTCGCGCTCGTCAACCTTTCGGGCGCGGATGGCACCTTTGGCTTTACGCTCGACGGCGAGGGATTTATCTTGGCCTCCACTGTTGCGGGCGCCCTGTCGACCAGCCTCATTGGCATCTTCTCGCGCGAGCATGACGGCGTCTTGCTCGCCGGCTGGCAGTTTTTAGTCGGTGGCGTGGTCCTTACCGCCATCGGGTTTTTGATGGGCGGCACGTTGTCCCCCACCGAAATCGCCCCCGCCATCGCGCTCATCATCTACATGGCGCTTATCTCCGCGGTCGCCTACTCGCTGTGGTCCCGCCTGCTCGCCGTCAACCCCGTCAGCCGCGTGTCGGTCTTTGGCTTTATGAACCCGGTCTTTGGCGTGCTGTTGAGCGCACTGCTGCTCGGCGAGGGCGCTGGCACGAGCCCCGTTACCGTCATCGTTGCCCTGTTGTTGGTCTGCGGCGGCATCATCATCGTCAACAAACCCAAAAAAGCCTAGCAAGCTCGCCTTTTTAGGGAGGGCGTTCGCACACTTTAGCTTAATGGAATACATCGATGAGCTGAGGGCCGCCACGCACGCAAGCGTGCGACCCTTTTCCTAGCGTATCTGGACGCCGGCCTTCTTTTTCTCGGCCTTGACGCGGTAGAGCTCCGCGTCGGCAGCGCGAAGCAAGTCTTGCCAGGTATCGACGCCGTCACCGACCCGTGCGTAGCCGATGGACATCCGCAACAGATACGGCACCTCGGCGCGCGCGAGCTCGTCGTTGATTGCCGCGCACAGACGTATGATGTCCTGTTCCGCCGCTGCCTTTTGGAGCACCACGAACTCATCGCCACCATAACGCGCGATAAAGCCACCAGACGCCGAGCAGACCTCTTTGA
>CAUCXP010000239.1 GCA_958446785.1 uncultured Collinsella sp.
AACCTATTGCTTTCGATTGTCCTGCGTCCATGCGTTAATCCTGCGAAGTACTCTGGTCTTGCTGCCGTCAGCGGCCTAGCGGTGCTCGAGGCGCTCGAAAAACAGGGTCTTGCAAACGAGATTGGCCTCAAATGGCCCAACGACCTGGTCGCGCGTGGACGCAAACTCGGCGGCATTCTGGTCGAGGCCGCACGCGATAACGAAGGCAAACCTTTCGCCGTCTGTGGCATTGGTGTCAATGTGAACTATGCGCCCCAAGAGGTGCCCGATGGCGGCCTGCCGGCAATCGGTCTCTCGGACCTTAACGAGAACGTTCCAGCTGTCGACATGCTCCTCGATGAGGTCTATCACGCAGTTATAGACGCTATAGATGCCTGGGCAGAACGCCTCAACGCCATGGAAGAAAACACCGGACCGCTCGCGCCCGTCCACGGCGAATATGTCGCTCACCTCAATTGGATTGGAAAGCACGTTATCGCCCGCTCCCCTGCCGGTGACGAGCTGGCGCGAGGCATCTTTAAAACGGTCGATGGCTTTGGTCGTGCGTGCATCGAAACAGAAGACGGCTTGCGATCCTTCCATTTTGAGGAAGCGTCATTGCGCCCCTTGAGTGAGTAGGTTGCCACAGCCAGTCGCTCGGCAGCCTTACCCGGCGATCCAAACCCATCATGCAAAACAAAAGGGCCCCGCTACCGTAACGGCAGCGGGGCCCTTTAAGCTATGAGCGATATCGCTTAGAGCTTGATGTCGATGTCGACGCCAGCGGGGAGGTCGAGACGCATAAGCGAATCAACGGTGCCCGAGGTGGGGTCGAGGATGTCGATGAGGCGCTTGTGGGTGCGCATCTCGAACTGCTCACGGGAGTCCTTGTTCACGTGCGGCGAGCGGATAACCGTGTACAGGTTGCGCTCGGTGGGCAGGGGGACAGGACCGGAAACGCGAGCGCCGGTCTTCTGAGCGGTCTCGACGATGAGCTTCGCGGACTGATCGACGACCTCGTGATCATAGCCCTTGAGGCGAATGCGGATCTTCTGGGTAGCCAACTTAAACCTCCAAAGAGTGCGAGAGATGCTCTCGCGGATTACGTAACAGGGAGCTCGAACTTAGGCGTTCTTGCTCATGACCTCGTCCACGATGGACTTGGGCGCGGGCTCATAAGAGTCGAACTGCATCGTGTAGGATGCACGGCCCTGGGTCTGGGAGCGAAGGTCGGTAGCGTAACCGAACATCTCGCCCAGCGGCACCTTGGCACGGATGAGCTTGCTGTTCTTGCGATCCTCCATGCCCTCGATCTTGCCGCGGCGACCGGAGAGGTTGCCCATAACGTCGCCCATGTACTGCTCGGGGGTCTCGACCTCGACAGCCATGATCGGCTCGAGCAGCTGCGGGTCGGACTTCTTGAGGGCGTCCTTGATAGCCATGGAACCGGCGATCTTAAAGGCGGCCTCGGAGGAGTCGACCTCGTGGTAAGAACCGTCGAACAGGGTGACCTTAACGTCGAGGACCGGGAAGCCGGCGATAACACCGGTGTTCAGGGCCTCCTGGATGCCCTTGTCGATGGACGGGATGTACTCCTTGGGCACGACGCCGCCGACGATAGCGTTGACGAACTCGTAGCCGAAGCCCTCCTCCATCTTCTCGAGCTTGATGACGGCGTGGCCGTACTGACCGCGACCACCGGACTGACGGACGAACTTGCCCTCAGCCTTCTCGACGTCGTGACCAGCGGTCTCGCGGTAGGCAACCTGGGGCTTACCAACGTTAGCGTCAACCTTGAACTCGCGGAGCAGACGGTCGACGATGATCTCGAGGTGCAGCTCGCCCATGCCGGCGATGATGGTCTGTCCGGTCTCGTGGTTGGTGGACACCTGGAAGGTCGGGTCCTCCTCGGCGAGCTTGGTCAGAGCCAGGGACATCTTGTCCTGCTCGGCCTTGGTCTTGGGCTCGATGGCAACGTCGATAACGGGCTTAGCGAACTCGATCTTCTCGAGGACGATCTCCTTGCCCTCGGCGCACAGGGTGTCACCGGTGGTGGAGTTCTTGAATCCGACGCAAGCGACGATGTCGCCGGCGGCAGCGTCGTCACGGTCGATACGCTCGGCGGCGTTCATCTCGAGGATGCGGCCGAGGCGCTCGCGCTGACCGTTGGAAGCGTTGACAACGTAGGAGCCGGACTCGGCGCGGCCGGAGTAAACGCGGACGTAGGTGAGCTTACCGACGAACGGGTCGGTCATGATCTTGAAGACCAGGCCGGAGAAGGGCTCGTCGAAGGAAGGATGACGCTGGATCTCCTCGCCGGTGTCCGGATCGGTACCGGTGACGGCCTCAACGTCGAGCGGGCTGGGCAGGTAGTCGACGACAGCGTCGAGCAGCTCCTGGACGCCCTTGTTCTTGTAGGCGGAGCCCACGAAGACGAGGTTGAGCTCGTTGGCCAGAACGCCCTTACGCAGAGCAGCCTTGAGCTCCTCGACGGTGAAGTCCTCCTCCATGAGGATCTTCTCCATGAGCTCGTCGTCAAAGCTGGCAGCAGCGTCGAGGAGCTCCTCGCGCTTGGTGGCAGCGATGTCGGCGAACTCAGCCGGGATCTCGTCCATCGGCTCGGGGTAGGTCATGCCCTTCTCGTCGGCCTTGAAGTCCCATGCAGTCATGGTGACCAGGTCGATGACGCCCCAGAAGTTGTCCTCGGCGCCCATCGGGACCTGAGCGGCCACGGCGTTAGCGTCGAGACGATCCTTCATGGTCTCGATAGCGTTGAAGAAGTCAGCGCCCACGCGGTCATACTTGTTGATGAAGGCGATGCGGGGAACGTTGAAGGTAGAAGCCTGACGCCAAACGGTCTCAGACTGGGGCTGAACGCCGGCAACGGCGTCGAAGACGGCGACAGCGCCATCGAGGACGCGCAGGCAGCGCTCGACCTCGGCGGTGAAGTCAACGTGGCCCGGGGTGTCGATGATCTGGATGCGGTAGTCCTTGCCGTCCTTGTTCCAGAAGCAGGTGGTAGCAGCGGAG
>CAUCXP010000240.1 GCA_958446785.1 uncultured Collinsella sp.
GAGCAGGGCCTTGCGGTTCCAGTTCTCCTGGTCGCCGTAGCTGCCCGTGAGGTTCTCCCATGCATCCACGTAGCTACGGAAGTCAGCCATGACTAGGTCGGGGTCGTTGTTGTTCATGAGCTCGTTGTAGATGCTCTCGAAGTTGCCCGAAAGACCCGCAAACGTGTTGTCCTTGAGCTCGTCCATCACGCGGCCCAGACGCTCGCGGTCGCCGTTGAGGGTATCCCACGCAAAGTAGCTGTTGGATGCCCAGAGCTTCTCGACCTCGGGGGCGGTCAGGCCAAAGATGGCCTCGTTTTCGCGGCCGGCCAGGTCGGCGATCTCGATGTTGGCGCCGTCGAGGGTACCCAGCGTAATGGCGCCGTTCATCATGAGCTTCATGTTGGACGTGCCCGAGGCCTCTTTGCCGGCCGTGGAGATCTGCTCCGAGATCTCGGCAGCGGGGTAGATGAGCTGGGCGTTGCTCACACGGAAGTTGGGGATAAAGCAGACCTTCATGACCTCGTTGACGCGGGCATCGTTGTTGATGACGTCGGCAACGGAGTTAATGAGGCGGATGGTCTCCTTGGCAAAGGTGTAGCTCGAGGCAGCCTTGCCACTAAAGATGAAGGTCGTCGGCGTCACGTGGAAGTTGGGATCGGCAATGCGACGGTTGTAGATGTCCATCACCTTCATGATGTTCATGAGCTGGCGCTTGTAGGCATGGAAGCGCTTTACCTGGACATCGAAGACGGTGTTGGGGTCAATGACCAGACCGGTCTCGGCCTTGACGTAGGCGGCAAGGCGCTCCTTGTTAGCGCGCTTGGAGGCACCTACGGCCTTCAAGAACTCGGTGTCGTCCTTAAACTCCTTGAGTTTCTCAAGCTCAAAGGCGTCCTTGAGCCAGCCGTCGCCAATGGCCTCGGTCACAAGCTTGGCGTAGGTGGGGTTGGCCTCGGCAAAGAAGCGACGGTGCGAGATGCCGTTGGTCTTGTTGTTAAACTTCTCGGGCGTCAAGGCATAGAAGTTCTTGAGCACGATGTTCTTGATGATGTCGGAGTGGATCTTGGCCACGCCGTTAACGCTATGGCTGCAGATCACGGACAGGTTGGCCATGCGAATCTCGCCGTCCCACAGGATGGCGGTCTGGCGCAGACGCTCCTGCCAGCCCTCCTGCGAGGTGTCGAACGACTCGTGCCAACGACGGCTGATCTCGTCGATGATCTGGTACACGCGGGGGAGGAGCTTAGAGAACGTGCCGATGGGCCACTTCTCCAAGGCCTCGGGCAGGATGGTGTGGTTGGTGTAGCTCACGACCTGCGTCACGATGTTCCAGGCGTCATCCCACTCAAGCTTCTTCTCGTCGATGAGGATACGCATGAGCTCGGGGCCGCACATGGCGGGGTGGGTATCGTTGGTGTGGATGGCCACAAACTGCGGCAGCAGCTCCCAGTTCGCGCCGTGCTCCTTCTCAAAGGTGTCGAGCAGGCTGTAGATACCGGCCGAGACAAACAGGTACTCCTGCTTCAGGCGCAGCAGACGGCCGTGCTCGCCGGCGTCGTTGGGGTAGAGGATGGCGCTGATGGCCTCGGCCTCAGCGCGCTCGGCATCGGCCAGAGCATAGTCGCCGCGGTTGAAGGCCTCCAGATCAAAGTGCTCCTCGACCGGCTCGGCGGCCCAGACGCGCAGCTTGTTGACGGTCTCGCCAGCATAGCCCACGACGGGGATGTCATAAGGGACAGCCAGGATGTCCTGCGTGTCCACCGTGCGGTAGAACGTGCGGCCGTTCTCCTCAAAGCCCTCAACATGGCCACCAAACTTGATGGTCACGGCCTTGTCCTGACGACGGACCTCCCAGGGATAGCCGTGGGTGAGCCACTCGTCGGTGGCCTCGACCTGGCTGCCGTTGACAATCTCCTGCTTAAACAGGCCGTAGCGGTAGCGCATGCCGTTGCCGTAGCCGGCAATGCCCTCGGCTGCCATGGAATCCAGGAAGCACGCGGCCAGACGACCCAGGCCACCGTTGCCCAGGGCCGGATCGGGCTCCTGGTTCTCGATGACGGACAGGTCAAAGCCCATGTCGTCGAGCGCCTCGGCGACCATGTCGCGCACGCCAAAGTTGAGCAGGTAGTTGTCGAGCAGGCGGCCGATCAAAAACTCGATCGAGAAGTAGTACACGCGCTTTTTGCCCTCGGCGGTGACGCGGGCGTCACTCTTGGTGGCAACGGTGCGCGCCTTCTCGGCCACGAGCTTGGCCAGGGCGTTAAAGCGGTCGAGGTCGCTGGCGGCCTCGACGCTCTTACCGCTGATGCTCATGACGGCATCGCGATAGAGCTCGGTAAACTCCTGCTTGTTGTCGAAGATCTTATTCATACGTTCCTTTCCCCCGGGGATGTTTCTCCCGGAACGGTTATGACTTGTATCCTACGCCTCGTCGGGGCGGGTAATTACAGCTGTAACGGTTTTGTTACTCATCCTTGGCAGACGGCTTAACAGAAGCAGACTTGGCCTTGGTAGCGGCCTTTTTGGCAGCCGGTTTCTTGGCTGCGGCCTTAGCAGCGGGCTTTGCGGCAGCCTTGGCCTTGGTCGTCGTAGCCTTCGCCTTAGCCGGAGCCTTCTTGGCAGCCGCGGGCTTAGGCTTTACCGAGGACGTGCGCTTCTTGGGCGTGGCCTTGGGCTTCTCGACCACGGGCGGCTTGTAGCTGCTGGGACCGCGGCGCTTAAGCACCACGCCTGCCAGGCCGGGCACCTTAATCTCGATGGAGTCCATCTGCCCGTTCCAGGGATAGGGCTCGCTCGAGCAGGTGTAGGGCTCCTCGCCGGCGTATCCGCTGCCACCAAACTCGGGACGGTCGGAATCAAAGATGACCTCCCAGTCACCCTCGCGCGGCACACCCACGCGGAAGCTCTCGTAGCTCGCCGGGTCAAAGTTGATCAGGATCACCAGATCGTCATCGACGTCCTCGCCCTGACGCACAAAGCTCACGATGGACTGTTTGGAGTTGTCCGCGT
>CAUCXP010000241.1 GCA_958446785.1 uncultured Collinsella sp.
CTTTAGCGAAAGAGACACCGACTAGCAATGAACCCATTAATCCCGGACCACGTGTAAAAGCTACCGCACTCAATTCTTCTTTAGTGACTCCAGCACGTTTCAGCGCTTCATGTACTACCGGTACGATATTTTGTTGATGCGCCCGTGAAGCCAGCTCGGGTACTACTCCACCGTATGCTTCATGTACGGCTTGGCTCGATACCACGTTCGACAGCAGATAACCATCTTTGATAACAGCTGCCGACGTATCATCACAAGAGGACTCAATTCCTAATATTATTACACTCATAAGTAATTAAACTATTAAAACGGTGCAAAAGTAATCATAAAACTACGATTCATAACGAACTATTTTATATTTTTGTTCGCAAAATAAAAGTAATCGCTTATCAGAACGCTGAAAAAGACTGTACGCTGGGTAGTTGGTATTGTACTGGGAGTATATATCGGAACTATTGTTTTGCTGAATATACCAAGTGTTCAGCAAGTCATGAGTGTATTTGTAGCCGAGGAGCTCTCCGACTTATTGAATACACGGGTGACAATTGGCCGGATAAATATACCCCTGCCACGCACCCGCCCGCATGTGCGATAATGTCGAACGATATGCACGAATTGACCACCGCGTCGCCAGGCCTTGCGCCCGGCCGCGCTCCCACCATATGCGAAGGAGTCCCATGGCATCCAAATACTCCATGAACGACCGTCCCAGCTGGCCGCGCCGCGCCATCGTTACCGCCGGCGAGCCTTACGGCAACAAAGGCCTGCACTTTGGCCACGTCGGCGGCGTCTTTGTCCCGGCCGACTTCTTTGCCCGCTTCCTGCGCGACCGCCTGGGCCGCGAGAACGTCATCTTCACCTCGGGCACCGACTGCTACGGCTCGCCCATCATGGAGAGCTACCGCAAGCTCAAGGAGAACGAAGGCTACGACAAGTCCATCGGCGAGTATGTCGAGTCCAATCACTCCCGCCAGGCCGCGACCCTCAACAACTACAACATCAGCTGTGACATCTACGGCGGCTCGGGCCTTGAGCCGGCTGCGCAGATTCACAACGAGGTGACCGCGGAGATTATCAAGCGCCTGCACGAGCAGGGCACCATCTCCAAACGCTCCACGCTGCAGTTCTACGATGCCAAGGCCGGCACGTTCCTCAACGGCCGCCAGGTCATCGGCCGCTGCCCCATCCAGGGCTGCAAGTCCGAGAAGGCTTATGCCGACGAGTGCGATCTGGGCCACCAGTTTGAGCCCGAAGAGCTCATCGCGCCCAAGAGCCAGCTCACCGGCGAGGTGCCCGAGCTGCGCCCGGTCGACAACCTCTACTTCGACCTGCCGGCCTACCTCGACTTTATGAAGACCTATACCGCCAAGCTCGCCCAGAACCCGCAGGTTCGCTCCGTGGTCTCCAAGACCATGGAGGAGTGGCTGCTGCCGGCTCAGCTCTACATCCAGAACAAGTTCCGCGAGGCCTTCGATGCCGTCGAGGACCAGCTCCCCGAGCACACCGTGCTGGAGCCCGAGGGCAACAAGAGCAGCTTTACCGTCACCTTCCCCAGCTGGAAAGAGCGCGACGACGCCCACGCGGTGCTCGCCAACGGCGGCGTGCGCTTCCGCAGCGGCAAGGCGCTCGTGCCCTTCCGCATCACCGGCAACATCGACTGGGGCGTTCCGGTGCCCGAGGTCGATGGCGTCTCCGACGTCACCTGCTGGTGCTGGCCCGAGAGCCTGTGGGCGCCCATCAGCTATACGCGCACCGTGCTCGCACGCGATGCCAAGGCCGCCGGTGTAACCGAGGGCGTCGCCGCCCAGGACGCCGCCCTCATGGGCGAGCCCGCCGCCGATTCCACGCAGGTCCCCGCGCCCACCTACCAGCACAGCTCGCTCGACTGGCGCGACTGGTGGTGCTCGGACGACGCACAGATCTACCAGTTTATCGGTCAGGACAACATCTACTTCTACTGCATCGCGCAGACCGCCATGTGGGAGGCCCTGGGTTGGGACCTTACGCAGAGCACCGTCAGCGCCTGCTATCACCTGCTCTACATGGGCAAAAAGGCGAGCTCGTCCTCGCAGACGCCTCCCCCGCCGGCAGACGACCTGCTCAACCACTACACCTGCGAGCAGATGCGCGCGCACTGGCTGTCGCTCGGCCTGTCCGAGAAGCCGGTAAGCTTTAGTCCCAAGGCATACGACACGCGTGTAACCGGCAAGGACAAGGACGGCAACGAGGTACGTGCCTGCGACGACAAGCGCGTTATCGATCCGGCCCTTAAGGAGAGCGCCCTTTTGACCGGCGTCTTCAACCGCCTGGCCCGCAGCTGCTTCTACGGCGTCGCCATCAAGGAGGGCGACGAAAGCCCCTATCGCAACGGCTGCATCCCCGCCGGCGCCGCCTCCGCCACCGTGGTCGAAGCCGCCGAGCAGGCAGCTCTCGCCTTTGAGCAAGCCATGTACAAGTTCGAGACGCACCGCGCGCTCGCCGTGTGCGACGACTACCTGCGTGCCGCCAACAAGCGCTGGAGCGACGCCTCCAAGGCCGCCAACAAGCTCGAGGGCGAGCCGGCAAACGCCGCCATGAAGCAGGCCCTGGTCGACGCCTTTACCGAGCTGCGCGTGGCGACCGTCCTGATGCACGGCATCGTTCCGGCCGGCTGCGAGCTCATCTGCGAGTACTTCGACGTCGATCCGGTCGCCTTCTTTAGCTGGGATAACATCTTTGCCTCCACGGACGAGTTTGTGGAGAGCCTGGGCGAGAAGCCCGGCGAGCACCGCGTGAAGCCGCTGCCCCCGCGCTTCGACTTCTTCAGCAAGCACGAGAGCCAGTACTAAAGCACGCCAGCAGCGGCGTGCCTGGAAAGTAGTCAATTTGGGACGGGAAGGAAAAACGGATGTCCAAGCCGCGTCGTCGTAAGCAGAAAAAGCAGGTTAAGCCCGAGCTCAAGCTCAGGCAGTTTGCCGCCACCGAGCTTTCCGACCAGCTTGCCGCCC
>CAUCXP010000242.1 GCA_958446785.1 uncultured Collinsella sp.
TATTCGTACTCAAAGCGCTCTTTGATGTTGACGCCACCAATCTCGCGCGTGGCCCAGTCGTCGCCGTAGTGCTGGCGCAGGCCCTTCTCGCACTCGCGGCGGAACTGGCTCTCGTGCGTCTCGCCGGGATCGAGCAGCGGGAAGCGCGGCAGGATGATGGAGTCCCAGTCCAGCTCAACGTAGCACTTGTCGGCGATCTCGAGCGTGTTGTCGCAGGCCTCGGGGCAATACGGGAACATCGCCCGCATCTCCTCCTCGGTCTTCATGTAAAACTCCGAGCCAGTCATGCGCATGCGGTTAGGGTCGTCGACCTTGGCGTTCATACCGATGCACATGATGACGTCCTGCACGGGCGCGTCCTCGCGGCGCAGGTAGTGGAAGTCGTTGGTGGCGATGACCTTGACGCCCACCTGCTTGGCGATATCGATGAGCGTACGGTCCATCTGCTCGTCGGTCAGGCCATTGTCGGTGGTGATGCCGTGTTCCTGGATCTCGATATAAAAGTCGCCAGGTTCGAAGGTATCACGGAAGGTCTCGGCCCACTTGATGGCGCCCTCCATGTCACCGCGGTCGATGTATTTGGGAATGATGCCCGCGATGCAGGCGCTGGTGCAGATCATGCCCTTGGCGTGGCGGCGTAGGTTGTCGAGCGTCACGCGCGGCTTGTAGTAAAAGCCCTGAACGGCGGCCTCGGAGACCGTCTGCATCAGGTTGACGTAGCCCTCCTGGTCCTTGGCCAGAAGGATCATGTGGTAGAGCTCGGGCTTATGGTCGCGAGCAAGGGTCTCGTCCGGCGTAAAGTAAACCTCGCAGCCAAAGATGGGCTTGATGACCAGGGGCGGCTTGAGCTCGTCGATGTTGCCCTTCTCGTCCCACATGGCCATGTCCTTCACATACTGGGCATGCTCGCGCGGGTTTTCCTCGGGGTCGGGCTCCACCAGCTCGTCGCGGCGGTCCTTTTCCAAGAAGGCCTTGTCGTGGCTCCAGGTTTTGTACTCGGGCGTGTTGTGGTTGACGGCGTCACAGGCCAGCGCCAGGTCGGGTACGCCATACATGTAGCCGTGGTCGGTAATGGCCACGGCGGGCATGCCCAGCTCAACGGCACGGTTGACCATATCCTGGATACGGGTTGCGCCGTCGAGCATGGAGAAGACAGTGTGATTGTGCAGATGGACGAATGCCATGTGATGAGCTCCGATGCGGGTTCGTGTTCTGACTGAACGATTTTACCCCACGGCACGGACAGCACCCGAACCTAGCCAAACCCACACGGCTCCTATTGAGTTGCGATGAAATACGGACTGTTTGGCGGCTTTTTTGGCCAAAACAGTCCGTATTCCACCGCAGGTTGTTGAGGGTTAGAGGTTGTAGGTGACCACCTGGGGCTCGCAGGGGTTGGCGGGATCGGCCTGCTCCACGCGGACGAACTTGACGGTCACGGCCTCAAAGCCCGCCTTGTGCAGAACATCAGCGTAAACGCGCGCCTGCAGGGCGTGCTTCTCCTGCAGCTGTTCCGGCGTCTCGTCCGGTGTGCCGCCCGTCTTGTAGTCGATGACCAGCGCGCGTGACGAATCCGCCGGGTTCGTCGTCAAAGCGTCGATGGCGCCCTCGGCATATGCACCGTAGCGAGCGATGTCCTCGTCCTCGCAGCCCAGCGAAAAGAACGGCACCTCGGCGCGAACGCACGGCCAGGCAAGCAGCTCGGCACGGACCGCCGACTTGAGCCAGCGGTCCAGGGCAACGTCGAAGCGCTCGCGCTGCTCCGGCGTCAGGCGCCACAGACGCGCCAGCGCATCGGCACGCGCGGCGGGCAGCTCATCGGCACCCATCTCGATCAGCCACTGGCAGGCGGCATGGAACGCCGAGCCCAGCGCCATGGGGTTGCCGGCGGGCTCAACGGCGGCCGCGCCTGCATCGGCCATCTCCGAGCCATCCGACTCCGCATCATCGCCGGCCTCGTCCATGGGCACGTGTGCCTCGGCGGCACGGTCCTCGGACTCGGCATGCAGCGCCGCGGCAATTGACGAGTAGCTGTACGAATCGCGCGCCGGATACGGACAGGTGCCCATGCGCACGCCCACCGCCTGGGGATACACGAGCTCAAACGCATCGGGCTCGGGGTCGGCAGGACCGGGAACAGCGGCGCGGGCATCCGCACCGGCACCCTCCGGCTCCGCATCGCCGCGGACAAGCCTGCCCTCGACATCCAGCGAAGCGTTGGCCTCAAACGCCTGCTCGCCAAAGGTAAAGTCCGCGAGCGAAATGAGCTCGTAGTCGCCCGGCTGGGAGTTGTCGAACACTAGGCGGTCGGCATCGAGCTGTGGCATGTCCAGAGCGTCGGTAGGCAGAATACGACGCAGCACGTCGTAGGTCAGATCGGTCTCGACGTCGAAGGTCGGCGCCGTCACCTTACCGCGGCTCACGCCGACATCCATCGCCAGAATGACCAGCTCGCGCGCTCGCGTCATGGCGACATAGAGCAAGCGAGCCCGCTCCTCGAGCGAAAGCTGCAGGTCGTCGTTGCGCAGGCGGGCAAATGCCTCGGCGGGAGAACCCGTCGCGCAGACATCCTCCATGAGCTCTGGCGGCAACCATAGCGACGTGCCCTTACCCTTAAACGCATGCTCAAACTGCTTTTTGACGTCATCGCCCTTTACGAACGTGCCGTCCGCGAGTTTAACGCCGTCGAAGCGTGCCGGCAGCGCCACGACCTGCGCTCCGCCCTCGACACGCCCCATCTGAGCCGCACCCGAGGACTTACGCACGCCAAAGCACTCCGCAACCGCTACGACCGGATACTCCAGACCCTTGGACGCATGCACGGTCATGATGCGCACCGCGCCGTCGCCCTCCTCGTTGAGCGCGCCCGGGGCCTCCTTGCCCGCCAAGAAGCGGTCGAAGGCGAGCGCGATGGTTAATTCATCTATATCTCGCAATATAGACCTTAGCAAGTACGGAAATCTCTTTCG
>CAUCXP010000243.1 GCA_958446785.1 uncultured Collinsella sp.
GCAAGAAGCCGATGATGGCCGCGCACATGCACGAGATGAAGTTGATCTGGTTGTTCTTGGGCAGATCGCGGTTCTGAGCGTCGGCGAAGTGCTTGGCCGTGGTGGCGGCGCAGGCGATGGCCAGGATGCCCATGGAGTAGTTGTAGCACTTCCACAGGGCGTTGTTGATGTCATCGGGCCAGTAGAAACCCCAGATGTTGGGGACCGAGGCTACCAGGCAGAAGATGGACGAGAAGATGATGATGGGGATGACGGAGATAAAGCCGTCGCGGATCGCCTTGAGGTACTTGTTGCGGGCGATCGCGTTGAAAAAGGGCTGGCCCTTTTCGATGATGGCGATGAGTTGCTCCATGCAATGCTCCTAAGAGTCGGTGGGTTAGCAACGATGGTAGCTTTTGGCGTTCGGTTGCCAAAATGTTGACGTTGCCATTTTGCGACACAAAAAAAGACGCGAACCGGTGGTTCCTGTGCCTGCGAACCGTCGATTCCTTATGCGTAAACGGTTGAGCCGCCCGGTGGCTCTGTGTTTGCACAATGGCAACGTTAACATTTGGTCGACAAAAGCCGTTCGGGGAAGCAAAAATGTCGGTGAACGGTAGGTTTTGGGTGGTGAGCGTATGGTGGGGGAGGCGTTGGATATACTTGAAGACGTTTCATTTGAATGCGCAGGGTGCAACCAATGGCATCGTTGACATAGAAAGACCGACCTATGGCCGCTGTTAAAAAATCGGTATCCGTCAAAGACGTAGCGCGCCTCGCGGGCGTCTCGGAGCAGACGGTCTCACGCACCGTGCACGATTCGCCCAGCGTGCGCCCCGAGACCAAGGAACGCGTGCGTGCCGCCATGCGCGAGCTGGGGTATCGCCCCAATTTTGCCGGTCGATCGCTGCGCCGTGGCAAGTTTAAGACCGTCGGCGTCGCCATGTTCAACATTACCGGTACCGGTAACCTTGACCGTATGGAGGGCTTTGCCGCCGCGGCCGACAAACATGGCTATGCCATCACCCTCACTAAAGTAGACGGGCATCCGTATACCCTCGAGAGCGCATCGTCACGCATGAGCGCGCTGCCGGTGGATGGCATGGTCGTGATCATGAACCGCATGCCGGCAGACTTTGGCACTTTTGAGCCGCTGCCCGGCATGCAGACGGTGCTCGTTACCATGCTGGAGCACCCGCTCTGTTCAACGGTCGATAACGACCAGTTCGATTGCTCGCGCCAGGTGGTCGAGTACTTGCTGGGGCGGGGGCACAAAACCGTGCACTTTATCTCGTGTCCCGAGCGCTCGCTTTCGGGCATGCGGCGTGAGGAAGGCTGGCGCGAGACATTGCGCGCGCATGGCATTGAGCCACCGCAGCTCGTGCGCGGCGACTGGACGGCGCAGAGCGGATATGCCGCAGGCCAGGCTCTGGCGGATGATCCGACCTGTACGGCTATCTATGCCTCCAACGACGCCATGGCCTACGGCTGCATTCGCGGACTCGAGTCGCGCGGAAAGCGCGTGCCCGAGGACGTGAGCGTGGCGGGTGTTGACGATAGTCTGGGCGATATCGTGCCCGATTGTCGCCTGACCACGGTGCGCTTTGACAACAAGCGCGTCGGCATGTGGGCGGTCGACAAGATTGCCGGCGCCGATGGGGGTGCGTCTGGCGTGGAGCACATGCTGATTCCCGGTGTGCTCGTAGAGGGCGATACGGTACGCGATTGGCGCTAGGGCTTGGGTCTGTTTGGGTTGCCGCTAATTGTGTTCGATATTGTTCAAATTGGTTTAAAAACCGTTCACGGGCGAAAAGTGACCGTTCATAGCTCGAAATTGCGTTTTGCGCTGTTCTTTTTTGTTTGAATGTTATTGTTTCTGTCATACACAACGCAGCGCGTATGCCCGGACGCGATGCTCTCCATTGGTTCATATGTGAAAGGAACGCAACATGGCAACCAAAGAAGAAATCTCGATGGTTGGATTCGAGATTGTCGCATACGCAGGTGACGCCCAGACCGATCTGCTTGCAGCGCTCGATGCTGCTCGCGAGGGTGACTTTGAGAAGGCCGAGCAGCTGCACAAGGATGCCAGCGATGCGCTCATCGGTGCCCACGACACGCAGACCAAGCTGCTTTCGCAGGAGGCCGGCGGTGGCGAGATGGAGATGACCTTCATCATGGCCCATGCTCAGGATACTCTCATGACCACCATGATCTTGGAGAAGCAGGCCCGCTTCACCATCGATGCCTACAAGCGTATCGCCGAGCTCGAGGCCAAGCTCGCTTAACGAACCCTCGCAACCAAGTCCCCTTCCAAAAGCCCTGCCGCTACCCGCGGCAGGGCTTTTTCTGTTCTCCTCCAAGTTGCGGTGAAATAGGGACTGAATAGGGGCTGGCGGGCGCAAAACAATCCCTATTCCACCGCAACTCATCCCGAGATAGTCATTGGGGACAGTCTTGGTGCGCTCCGTTCGTCCTCCCGTTCGATTTTTGCTCGGTGGGTATACTTCCTTTCGCATTAAGCCCCGGACTGAGGAGGTATCCAAATGCCGGATAACGGGTCAATACAAAAAAGAGACGCGCACGAGATGGCTCATGGGCGTCCTGTCCAGATAACCGAGCACACGACGGTAACCGAGCTGCAGCCCAGCCTGTCCGATGTCGTGTGCGCAAACAAAAAGCTGCAGATTGGCTTTATCGTTGCGCTCGTGGTGCTGGCGTTGCTGTCGGGCTTTGTAGCTCGTCCGCATTTCGCCGATACCAAAACTTGGGACTCCACCATCGAGGTTATCGACCAAAAGAAAGGCAACGTTTTGGCGCTCACGGCTTCATGCGTTGCTCTATCTGCGGGTATTACGGCGCTGCCGGGTGATACGGGAACGCCGGTTGCCGAGCAGCTCGCGCAGCTTTCAGGCAACCTTGGTATCGTGCTTGCCGTGCTATACCTAGAGAAATATTTGCTCACGATTTTGTGGTCGATTGG
>CAUCXP010000244.1 GCA_958446785.1 uncultured Collinsella sp.
AGAACTGGAACCGCAAGGCCCTGCTCAACACCGCCTCCTCCGGCTGGTTCTCGAGCGACCGTACCATTCGCGAGTATCGCGACGAGATCTGGCACGCATAAAGCGCGCGAGCTCCCTTTGCAGCACGGCATTATTCGACGGGCGCGACCGCGCGCCGCGCCCGTCGCTAATGGGTTTAGGAACATCGATGACAGAAGGAGAAATCGATGAGTAAGAAAGAATGCATCGCGATGCTCCTCGCAGGAGGACAGGGCAGCCGATTGGGGGCACTCACCCAAAAGATCGCCAAGCCGGCGGTTAGCTTTGGTGGCAAGTTCCGCATTATCGACTTTTCGCTGTCCAACTGCTCCAACTCGGGCATCGACACGGTGGGTGTTCTGACGCAGTACCGCCCCTACCTGCTGCATGCCTACGTGGGCTCCGGCGAGGCGTGGGATCTGGACAGCCGCGACGGCGGCGTGTCGATCCTGCCGCCGTACGAGACGCAGACCGGTGGCGCCTGGTATGCGGGCACGGCCGACGCCATTACGCAGAACCTCGACTACATCAAGGCCAACGACCCCAAGTACGTCCTGATTCTTTCGGGCGATCACCTGTATCGCATGGACTACCGCAAGATGCTCAAGACGCACATTGAGAACAACGCCGACCTCACGGTGAGCGTTATGCCCGTGCCGTGGGAGGAGGCCAGCCGCTTTGGCATCCTGACCACCGACCCCGAGGACGGCCGCATCACCAAGTTCACCGAGAAGCCCGAGAAGCCCGATTCGAACCTCGCGTCCATGGGCATCTACATCTTCTCGGCCGACGTGCTGATCGAGGCGCTCGAGGAGGACGCTCTGGACCAGCGCTCGAGCCACGACTTTGGCAAGGACATCATCCCCAAGCTGCTCGGCGAGAACAAGCGCCTGTACAGCTACGAGTTCCACGGCTTTTGGAAGGACGTCGGCACCATCGCCAGCTTCCACGAGACCTCGATGGACCTGCTAGGCAACAACCCCGAGTTCGATCTGTTTGACAAGAACTTCCCCATCATGTCCAACATCACCACGCGTCCGCCTCACTACATTGGTCCGGACGGCCGCCTGGACGACTGTCTGGTCTCCAACGGCTGCAAGATCTACGGCACCGCTCGCCACTCGATCCTTTCGACCGATGTCATCATCGAGGAGCGCGCCGTGGTCGAGGACTCCGTGCTGCTGCCGGGTGCGCACGTTAAGAGCGGCGCGCACATCTGCCGCGCTATTTTGGGCGAGAACTCCACGGTCGAAGAGGGCGTGAAGCTCGGCTCTGTCGATACCACCAAGGATACGGCCGTCGTTGGAAATGACGTCGTTATCGGGAAGGGGGAATGATCCGATGATCAATCGCAAGGCCATCGGTTACATCACCGCTAACTACTCTTCGACCTACGGCAGCGTCCTGCTCAAGGACCGCCCCATCGCGTCCGTTCCGTTTTTGGGCCGCTACCGCCTGATCGACTTTCCGCTGTCCAACATGATGAATGCCGGCATTAAGACCGTCGGCGTCGTCATGCCGGGCAACTACCGCTCGCTGATCGACCACGTGGGTTCTGGCAAGGACTGGGGCCTGGACCGCAAGAAGGGCGGCCTGTTCATGGTGCCCGGCAACGCGTATGGCACCACCAAGGGCGGCATGCGTTTCCTGCTGCGCGACATCATCTCCAACAAGACGCTGTTCCAGCGCTCGGAGAAGCCCTATGTCGTGATGATGGGCACCAACATCATCTTTAACATGGACCTCAACACCATCATCGAGGCGCACGAGAACTCCGGCGCCCAGATGACCGTAGTGTACTGCAAGGCCACGCGCAACGTCGATGACGAGACCAAGCTCGAGATTAACGAGAACGGCCGCCTGACGGGCGTGAGCGCCGGCGTCGTGTACGGCGACAACGCGTCCATGGACTGCTGCATCGTCAACCGCGAGACGCTGCTCGAGATTATCGACCATTACCAGGCCGCCGACTATCTGGACCTGCTCGAGGCTCTCCAGGGCGACTTTGGCAACATCGACGTGTGCAGCTACGAGTACAAGGGCGAGGTCGTGGGCGTGTTTAGCGAGAAGTCGCTGTATCGCCGCAGCATGGACCTGCTCGACCAGACTGTGGCCGACCAGCTCTTTGACCCCGAGCGCCCGATCCTGACCAAGGCCCACGACGTTCCGCCTTCGCGCTATGCGACCGGCAGCCACGCCTGCAACTCGATCATCTCGGCCGGCTGCATCATCAAGGGCACCGTGCGCAATTCGATCCTGTCGCGCGGCGTCGTGGTTGAGGAAGGCGCATCGGTGACCAACTCGATCATCAACCAGAGCTGCATCATCAAGAGCGGCGCCCGTGTTGAGAATGCCATTCTGGACAAAAACAACGTGGTTCCCACCAACACCGAGCTTCGCGGCACGCCCGAGAACATCCTGGTGCTGGGCAAGGCTCCGTTAACTTCCGACACCACCATCGTACGTTAACGTTGGCACCGCAACATCGCTCGTAACATGTAGAATAGCCGCCCGGTTTGTGCCAGGCGGCTATTCTCGAATTGCAACATGGGAGACAATATGGCTGATTCCAGCAAAAAGATGCAGATCGTGTTTGCCTCGGCCGAGTGCGCACCGTTTGTGAAGACCGGCGGCCTGGGCGACGTGGCGGGCTCGCTGCCTGCAGCGCTTGTGCGCGCCGGCGCCGAGGTCATCGTGATGGTGCCCAAGTACGCCACCATCAAGGACGAGTACAAGGCGCAGATGGAGCACTTCTCCGACTTTTACGTGAGCCTGGGCTGGCGCAACGAGTACTGCGGGCTCGAGAAGCTCGAGCACGACGGCGTCACCTATATGTTCATCGACAACGAGCGCTACTTTGCGCGCGACTATCCGTACGGCTTCTTTGATGACGGCGAGCGCTTCGCGTTTTTCTCCAAGGCCATCA
>CAUCXP010000245.1 GCA_958446785.1 uncultured Collinsella sp.
CCCGCAAGGGTGCGGAGCTGAGGAAGCGCGAAGCCTTTTCCAGCGCAGCACGCAAGGAGCGAAGCGACGCAGCGGAGCGCGGCCGCCGAAAAGGCGGACGCGGAATCCCTCCGTCCCATACCAGTCGAGAACACCTCGCATCAAGAAATATCAGCCCAGTTCCGAAAAGCGAGCCGCCATCTACAAAATGGCGCGTGGCCCCGGCGGACCGGGCATTAAGCTTGTCGCGAGTTCCGCACGCAAAGAAGGCCACGCGACCTCGATGTTTTGGACGTGACAGCGAGAGGGGTCCTGGTATGGCAAGGTGACGTAAAACAAGGCGGCGCTGACCTTCTGGTCGCGCCGCCGAAGTTGAACGTCAGATTGCCGTGCCAGGGCCCCTCGCAGCGTCAAGAAGACCGCCGTTCGGTAGAACGGCGGAATTTAGTTGTTCAGCATGCGGTCGAAGCTTCCCGAGTCGCCATCCCGATAGTCTGCGGTCATCAGGATCTCCTGCGGAATGCGCCCGCCCTCGCGCAGCACGTTGCGGAACTGCACGCGCGTGACCATGGGCAAATCCTTGATCGTCGCCGCCAGGTTCTGCGGCACGCCCTGGTTGGCAGCCGCGGGCTCGCACTCGCCGCCGGCCTTCACGCGACGCTTATGCTCGGCGAGCATGGCGCGGTACATGCCGGCATGCAGGCGAATCTCAACCACATTGGCATTGCGAGTCTGCTCGACAATGCGCGCGCCCTCGCGATCGATATCGCCTACGTAGTAGACGTAGTTAAAGCGATAGCCAATCTCGGCCAGATAATCGTCCAGGGCATGCGAGACGCTCGCCTTGCATCCGCCGCCAAAAATCACGCCGCCCACCTTGATGCCAAAGAGCTTGGCGTGCTTGCGGCCACGCAGCAGCTTGACGATCTCGTCGTAGGTGTCCAGGTTCTCGACCATAATGAACGGCTTGTCGGCGCCCAGCGTAAAGAAGCCCGTAAAGTGCACGGGGCGATTGGGGGCGACCTTGATCGCCTGCATGCTGATGCCCTTTTCGGTCATGCGTCTGATCAGGCGCTCACCGTGCTTGCCGTCAAAAGCCTTCTCGTCGTTAAAGATCTGGTAGGCACGCTGGCGGCGCGAGGCAACCGGCGTATCGGCACCTCGGTTCTGCTCGATCCAAGCCTGGATGATTGCGATTTCCTCGGCAATCTTGCGGTTGGACATCTCGTTGTGCTGAGTGCGCTGCGGAGCCTTTTTGCCGTCCTTGCCCTCGACCTTTACGATCTGCGTCTGCTGCTCCTTGATCTTAGAGAGCGCCGTGGGCGTAGGGACAACCTTGAGCAGCTGCCTGCCTAAAACGCGGGCAAGGGCAAACGCCGAGACCTCGCCGTGAACGGCCGACTTGGGCTGCTGGGCAGCAGTATCTGCTGTGGCAGACTCCGGCTTCCCCTGAGACTTGCGCTTAGAATCGCCTTGGGAATTGCGCTCGCGCTTCGGCATAGACGCCTGCTTCTGCGGACGATTGGACTTGCTCTCCTTCGCAGGCTGGCGCTTAGGCTGCCCCGAAGAAACCTCGGCCTTCGCATCCTCGTCCTGCGGCGTGGTCCTCTCGGCTGCAGTCTCGGCATGGGAACTGCGGCCCCCACGATGGCGACGGCGGCGAGGCTTGCTCGAAGTACCCTCCCCCGTCTGTTCAACCGCAGGTTGCTGGCCCTGGGTCTCCGTATCGGACGCAGTCTGCTCATCAACAGGCTTCTGTTCACGAACTTCCGACTCGGCAGGCTTCACGGCCTTCTCGGCCCGCACCTCCGGAACCTGATTAACCTTCTCCTGGCGCTTTACGGGGTACGCGCGACCTGCAAAGCCGCGACCGGGACGACACGAGTCTGAGGCCTTCTTGGCCGGCTTCTCAGAATCGTCCGCAACCTCGGCAGTCTCTTCGGCCTCGCGCACAACATCCTGCTGCTCGGCCCTAAAATGCGCACCGCGGCGACGCTTGGGTTCCTGAGGCTCAGCGGATTTTTGCTCCTTCGCAGGCTTCTGCGACTCGGCAGCAACCTCGGTCTCAACAGCCTCGGCATCCGTCTCACCCTTTTGAGCAACGGCGCGACGGAAGCGCTCCTGCTGGGCACGGCGCTGCGCATCGCGTTTGCCACCCCCGCCAAAACCGCCGCGTCCTGCCTTGGCCGTAAAGGCACGCACAACATTCTCATCGAGCAACTCATCGGTATCGACATGCTCACGCGGAGCAACTTCTTCCACAGCAGGCACGTCAGCGGAATCCTCGACGACAAAATCTTCGACGGACTCGGCAGGCAGCTCCTGGGCATCGCGGATCTCGGCATTGATGGTATAGAACGCCGGGCGCCCGTTAATGCCGCTGCCCTCGATCTTGGTCACGATATTTGCCGCGATAAGCTCATCGCGCATCGCCTTGGTGTCGCACTCCTTATCGACGGAGCGGAAAATCTGTGCCAGCGCGCTCGACTTAATCTTGAGCGCTTTGCGACAGAGTAGGTCGTAAGCAACGAGCTTCGCCCGCTCGGCAGAAAGCGACGTTTGTCCGCTCAGACGCTCAGCCAGAGCATCGACATTTTGTTGATTATCGGAATATACCGTCTTGGCCACGGGGCCCCTTTCATATGCACACATATACGTCCATATGGTACAACGCACGAGCCTATCCACGCAAAACATCTGCGAGAACACCCTTGCATCACCTGTTCTCACAAGAAAAAAGACCGGGTCCGCTTGATTGCGGACCCGGTCTTTCCGAGTCAAATAGATGGGAGATTCAACCCGTCCGACCGACTAGGCCTTGGCAGCCTCGGCGTCGGCAGGAGCCTCAGCGGCAGCGGCGCGACCGTACTCGGCCTTGCCCATCTCGGACCACTCGGGCTCCTCGTCGGGCATGGAGCCAGCCTCCTTGCCGAAGAACTCCT
>CAUCXP010000246.1 GCA_958446785.1 uncultured Collinsella sp.
CATACGGGTGACGACTCGATCTATTTCAACCGCTACGGCAACTACCCCGGCGTGGGCGCGTGGCAGAGCGAGGATTCACCATGGCGCGATGCGTTTTATTTCCACGAGGACGGCTCATACGACTGCTGGTGGGGCGTGGGCAATATGCCCGCCATCAATGAGAGCTCTGAGCTGGTACGCGAGCGGCTCCTGGGCAAGGACGGCGTGATCCGTAAATGGCTACGTGCCGGCGCTCATGGCTGGCGCCTAGACGTGGCCGACGAGCTTTCCGATGACTTCCTGGCCGAGATCAAAAAGGCCGTGCTCGCCGAGAAGCCTGATGCACTGTTGCTCGGCGAAGTCTGGGAAGACGCCTCCAACAAGATCAGCTACGGCCATCTGCGCCGCTATCTGCAAGGCTCCGAGCTGGACTCTGCTATGGATTACCCCTTCCGCGACATGGTCATCGGCTTTTTGATGGGCTACAAGAACGCCTACCAGGCAGCCGAGGATATCGAAACCCTGCGCGAGAACTATCCCCGTGAGGCCCTGTCCTGCGCACTTAATCTGCTTTCAAGCCACGACCGTCCGCGCATTATCTCGGTGCTCGGCGGCGGCCCCGATGAGACGCAGCTGCCCGAGTGCGAGCGCAGCAAATGGCGTCTGGACGAGAACTCGATGGGCCTGGCCAAGAGCCGTTTTTGGCTCGCAACGCTCATGCAGATGACGTTCCCGGGCGTGCCTTCGATTTACTATGGCGATGAGTACGGCCTGGAGGGTCTAACCGATCCGGGCAACCGCCGCACCCTGCCGACCAAGGACCAACTGCACGACTTCGACACGCTGGCTATTGTCAAAAACGCCTCCGCCGTACGCCGCGCACTACCGTTTATGATCGACGGCGAGATCAAGGCCTTCGCGCTCAACGACGAGGTGCTGGCATACAACCGCACGGGCAAGGATGGCGAGTCCGCGACGGTTATCATTAATCGTAGTCTGCGCAATTCGCACCGCGTGACGATTCCGGCGCTCGACGAATGCGCGAGTGACGTGATCAGCGGTCACGAGTGCGAGATCCACAACGGCACGGTCACGCTCGATTTGTATCCGCTGGGCTCGTCGATCATCTATCACCATGCCGAGCAGCGCTTGCAGGAGCCGCTCGATCACGGCGCGGGCGTTGTGTGCCATATCACCTCGGTACCGACCGATGACGGCAAGCCCGGCACGATCGGCGCACCCACGCGTCGCTTTATCGACCATCTGTCCGCTATGGGCATGCGCTACTGGCAGGTCCTGCCTGTCAACCCAACGGACTTCTTCCGCTCCCCTTACGCCGGGCCTTCGGCCTTTGCGGGCAATATTGACCTGCTGCCCGAGAGCCAAGAGGAGCTGGCGGCCGACTTTGAGACTTGGAAGGCCCGTGGCGGCGAGGATGCAGACCCGCTCTACACGGCGTTTAAGCATCGCAACGCCGATTGGCTCGAGAAGTACTGCGTCTACATGGCCGTCAAGAAGTACTTTGAGGGCGAGTCGCGCCACGATTGGCCGGCAGATGTCGCGCGCTACAACGAGCATCTGATTGACGACAAGCGTTTCCACGACGAGGCAGAGCTGCAGGCGTACATGCAGTACCGCTTTGACCTGGCTTGGTGCGAGCTCATGAACTACGCGCACAAGAAGGGCATCGAGGTCATCGGCGATATTCCCATGTATGTCTCGGACGATTCGGCCGACGCATGGAGCGAGCCGGAGAACTTCTGGCTGTCCGATACCGGCAAGGCAATCGAGATCTCCGGTGCGCCGCCCGACAACTTTGCGCCCGAAGGCCAGGTGTGGGGCAACCCGACGTTCCGCTGGGACCACATGAAGCAGAACGGCTACCGCTGGTGGATGGACCGTCTGCGTCGCGCGTTCTCGCTCTACGACCGCGTGCGCCTGGACCACTTCCTGGGATTCCACAGCTACTTTAGCATTCCCGCAGGCAAGGCCTGCGCCGACGGTCGCTGGCTGGCGGGCCCGGGTAAGGACCTGTTCCAGACCGCCTACGACGAGCTGGGGCCGCTCAACTTTATCGCCGAGGACCTGGGCTACCTGACGCCCGGCGTTCGCGCCATGGCTTCGACCTGCGGCTTCCCCGGCATGGACGTGCTGGAGTTTAGCGACTACGACGTTCGCAACGGCGTGTATCCTACGCCAGGCAAAATTCTTTACACCTCGACGCACGACACGTCGACGCTCGCCGGTTGGTGCACGCGTTCCTTTGCAGGCGGCGATGAGCCGAGCGGTATTGAGGTGGCGGCCAAGCTGATGGGCGATGCGCTGGCAAGCGACGCTCCCCTGGTGATGATGCCGCTGCAGGATGTACTGGGGCTAGGCGACGATGCACGCATGAACGTACCGGGCGTGGCCACGGGCAACTGGACCTGGCAGGCCGATGAGGCCGACGTTGCGGCCGCCGAGGGCAAAACTGCACAGCTCCTGCGCAACACCCATAGATTCTGGGGCGAAGCGTGATAAAACCCCCGATATAGGGTACAGTTACTGCTGTTTGAATTTATGCGGGCAGAGCGATCTGCCCGCTTTGTGCTGAAAAGGAAGTATTATGGCGCGCTACGATTACAAGTGCTCGAGCTGCGGCAACGTGTTTGAGGTTGAGCATCCCATGTCCGAGACCCCCGAGGTCGTGTGCCCCAGCTGCGGCGCACCGGCGGCCAAGACGTTTTCGGCCAGCGGCATCAAGTTTGAAGGCAGCGGCTTCTACAACACCGACCAGCGCAGCGGCGGTTCCAACACCAACGCCACCAGCGGCTGCTGCGCCAACTGCCCGCACAGCCACTAGAAACCAATCAGCCCCGCGACCGACACCAATCGCGGGGCTATTTCTTTGCGCTATGGGTAGCTAATTATCAGGCCAGGTTTCCTTATGAATTGCGGTGA
>CAUCXP010000247.1 GCA_958446785.1 uncultured Collinsella sp.
GACGGCCTCGACCTTCTTGGGAGCAGCGGCCTTCTTGGGGGCCGGAGCAGCCTTCTTGGCCTTAGGCGTGCAAGGCTCGGTGACGAGCTCCATGATAACGATAGGAGCGTTGTCGCCCTTGCGGTTACCGAGCTTCATGATGCGGGTGTAACCGCCGTTGCGGTCCTGCCACATGCCCTGGGCAGCCTTGTCGAAGATCTCGGCAACGAGCTGCTTATCGCCGAGCTTGGCGATAGCCAGACGACGAGAGTGCAGGTCGCCCTTCTTGGCCCAAGTGATGATCGGATCGACGACCGAACGCAGCGCCTTAGCGCGGGTCTCGGTGGTCTTGATGCGGTCGTTCTCGAAGAGGGCCTTAGCAAGGCTCTTCTTCATGGCCTTGGTGTGGCTCGCATCGGTGCCGATCTTCAGGCCCTTCTTAACGTTGTGACGCATGGTCTAGTTTCTCCTCAAATATGCGAAGCATTAAGCCTTCAGGCTCAGGCCCATGGACTCAAGCTTGTCCTTCACTTCCTCGATCGACTTAACACCGAAGTTACGGATGTTGAGCAGATCGTTCTCCGAGAACTCAACGAGTTGACGGACCGAGTGAATGCTGGCGCGCTTAAGGCAGTTGTAAGAACGGACGGAAAGGTCCAGATCCTCGATCTGCTTGTCCAGCTCGGCGTTGTCGTTGGTGACCTCGGGAGCGAAGATCGAAGCCTCCTCCTCAACCTCGGGGGTCTCGGCAAGGTTCATAAAGGCGGCCATATGCTGATTGATGATATTGGCAGCCTGGACCACGGCGTCGCGCGGGGCGATGGAGCCGTTGGTCTCGATCTCGAGGACAAGGCGGTCGTAGTCGGTGTGCTGACCGACACGGCAAGCCTCAACGAGCTTGGCGCAACGGGAAACCGGCGAGTACAGCGAGTCGACGTGGATCACACCGATGGGATCGTTGTCGCGCTTGTTGGCCTCGCCAGAGACATAGCCGCGGCCATAGCAGATGCGCATGCTCATGGTGAGATGGCCACCCTCGGTGAGCGTAGCGATGTGCTGCTCGGGGTTGACCAGCTCAAACTCGGACGGAATAAAGAAGTCCGCACCGGTGACCTCGCAGGGGCCGTCAACCGAGATGGTGGCGGTCGCCTCGTCGGTCGTGCCGAGAGCCCTGAAGACAAGACCCTTGACATTCAGGACGATGTCGGTGACATCCTCGACCATGTTAGGGATGGTCATGAACTCGTGCTGCGCACCATCGATCTGAATAGCCTCGACGGCGGCACCCTCGAGCGAGGACAGAAGAACGCGACGAAGGGAGTTACCCAGCGTATCGCCGTAACCACGCTCGAGCGGCTCGACGGAGACACGAGCAGACGTCTCGTTGATCTCTTCGACCTGAACCTGAGGCCTAATGAATTCTGACATGTATTACCTCCAGCCTCAGCAGCCCGGATGGACTACTTAGAGTAGAGCTCGACGATGAGCTGCTCGTTGATATCACCGCTGATCTGCTCACGCGTCGGCAGAGCGAGCACGTTACCAGACAGCTTCTCGATATCGACCTCGAGCCAGCCAGGGACCTCAAAGCGCTCGGAGGAAATCAGGGCCTCCTTGATGGGGAGGAGGTCACGGAACTTCTCGCCGACAGCGACGATGTCGCCGGCCTTGACGCGGTAGGACGGGATGTCCACACGCTTGCCGTTCACGGTGAAGTGACCGTGACGGACGGACTGACGAGCCTCTTTGCGGGTGCGGGCGAAGCCAAGACGGAAGACGACGTTGTCGAGGCGAGACTCAAGGATGATCATGAGGTTCTCACCGGTGACGCCGTTCATCTTGCGGGCCTTGTTGAAGTAGCCGTGGAACTGCTTCTCCAGAACGCCATAGATGAACTTGACCTTCTGCTTCTCGCGCAGCTGCATGCCGTACTCAGATTCCTTGCGACGGCGCTTGGGCTGACGGATAGATTCCTTCTTGCTGCTGTAACCGAGCTCAGCGGGATCGATCCCGAGCTGACGGCAGCGCTTAAGAACAGGAGTCCTGTCGATTGCCATATTGATACGATCCTTTCAGTTACACGCGGCGACGCTTCTTGGGGCGGCAGCCGTTGTGCGGAATGGGGGTCTTGTCCTGGATGCTCGAGACCTCGAGGCCAGCAGCCTGGAGGGAGCGGATGGCGGTCTCACGACCGGAGCCGGGGCCCTTGACGAAGACGGAAACCTTCTTCATACCGTGCTCCATGGCCTGCTTGGCAGCAGCCTCGGCAGCCATCTGGGCAGCGAACGGCGTGGACTTACGGGAGCCCTTGAAGCCCACCTGGCCAGCCGACTTCCAGGAAATGACGTTGCCCTGGGGATCGGTGATCGAAACGATCGTGTTGTTGAACGTAGAACGAATGTGAGCCTGGCCCACGGAAATGTTCTTACGGTCCGCGCGCTTCAGACGGGCAGCGCGAACGTTCTTCTTAGCAGTAGCCATCTATCTAGCGCTCCTTATTTCTTCTTCTTAGCACCGATCTGACGCTTCGGGCCCTTGCGGGTACGAGCGTTAGTGTGGGTGCGCTGGCCGCGGACCGGGAGGCCCTTGCGGTGACGAAGGCCGCGGTTGCAGCCGATGTCCATAAGGCGCTTGACGTTCTGGTTGCGCTCACGGCGGAGGTCGCCCTCAACCATGATCTGGTTCTTATCGATATAATCGCGGATGGCGTTAACCTCATCCTCGGTGAGGTCCTTAACGCGCGTATCCACGTTAACGTTGCACTCGACGCAGATCTTCGTCGCAGTGGTGCGGCCGATGCCGTAAATGTAGGTCAGACCGATCTCAACGCGCTTCTCACGCGGGAGGTCGACACCATTAATACGGGCCAACGTAGTCTCCTCTCTTAACCCTGACGCTGCTTATGACGGGGGTTCTCGCAAATAACGA
>CAUCXP010000248.1 GCA_958446785.1 uncultured Collinsella sp.
GGCGGGCACCGGCTCGCCGGCGGCAAGCGCGGCCTCGCAGACCACCACGTCGCGCTCGATATCATCGACCAGCGCCATAAACTCCTCGTACGTGGAGCAGCGCACCACCTGAGCGCGCCAGGCGGCGGCATGGGGCATGCCCTTTAAGTACCAGCTTGCATATGTACGGGCTCGCGACATAAGCGGCAGAAGCTCGTGCGTCAACGTCAGGTGCTCACGCAGAGCCTCCAGGCGCTCGACCGAGGAGCGAGAAGGAACCGGCGTGCCATCGAGCGCAAGGGCTCGGGCATCGCCGAACACCCACGGATTGCCGTAGATGCCGCGCGCGATAAACACAGCGCTGGCACCCGAGCCGCTCAGATGCTCGGCAGCGTCCTCGGCCGAAAACACATCGCCCGAACCAATCACGGGGATCTCGACAGCGTCGGCAACCTCATCGACGACAGACCAATCGGCCTGGCCCGTATAGAGCTGAGTGGCACAACGACCGTGCACGGCAACTGCGGAGGCGCCAGCCCCTTCGAGCATCTGGGCAAACGTTGCGGCGTTGCGATCCTCGGCATAAAAACCCTTGCGGATCTTCACGGTCACGGGAACATGCGCCGCGCCCACCGTCGCCTCAACGATTCTTTCGGCCAGGTCGGGCGTGCGCATAAGCGCCGAGCCCTCGCCCTTGGTAACGACCTTGCGAGCCGGACAGGCCATGTTGATATCAATCAATGACAGGCGATCGCCCACGCGTTCCTCGACGGCAGCGACGGCACTCGCAAACTGCTCGGGCTTGGAGCCAAAGAGCTGCACGCAAATCTGCTGCTCCTCGTCGGCCGGCAGCACCAGGCGCCACGTCTTGTTGCTGGCATAGGCAAGGCCTGCAACGCTCACCATCTCGCTATAGGCAAGGTTGGCACCGCGGCGGCGACACATGATGCGATAGGCGGGGTCGGTTACGCCCGCCATGGGAGCCATAAGGAACGGCTGCTCGGCATAGGCGCCCAGCAACCGCTGACTATATTCGGAAAGCGCCATAGACCTACTCGTCCACCTTGAGGATCGCCATAAACGCCTCCTGAGGAACCTCGACCGAGCCGATGGCCTTCATGCGCTTCTTGCCCTCTTTCTGCTTCTCGAGCAGCTTGCGCTTACGGGAAATATCGCCGCCGTAGCACTTGGCAAGCACGTCCTTGCGACGCGCCTTGACGGTGGAGCGAGCAATGATCTTGTTGCCGATAGCACCCTGGATGGGCACCTCGAACAGCTGACGCGGGATGATCTCCTTGAGCTTGTCGCACAGGCCGCGGGCCAGGCCATAGGCCTTGTCCTTGTGCACGATAAACGACAGCGCGTCCACCTCGTCGCCCGAAAGCAGGATATCGAGCTTGACGAGCTCGGAGGGACGATACTCGTTGAACTCATAGTCGAGCGAGGCATAGCCCTTGGTGCGGCTCTTGAGCTGATCGAAGAAGTCCAAGATAAGCTCGGCGAGCGGCATATCAAAGCGCATCTCGACCGATTTGCTCGTCAGGTGGATCATATCGGTCGTGACGCCACGGTGCTCAATGGCGAGCTGCATGACAGCACCCGTATACTCGGGCGGGCAGATGATCTTTGCCTTGAGGTAGGGCTCTTCGATACGCTCGATGCGCGTGGCCTCGGGCAGATCCTGCGGGCTGCGGACATCGATCATCTCGCCGTCAGTCTTGTACACGTGGTAGTCGACCGACGGGCTCGTGGCGATCAGGTCCAGATTGAACTCGCGCTCCAGGCGCTCCTTGACGACCTCCATGTGCAGCAGGCCCAGGAAGCCCACGCGGAAGCCAAACCCCAGCGCCACCGACGTCTCGGGCTCCCACACCAACGACGGATCGTTGACGTGCAGCTTATCGAGCGCGTCGCGCAGGTTCTCGTAGTCCTTGTTGTCGATGGGAAACAGGCCCGTGTAGACCATGGGCTTGGCCTCGCGGTAGCCCGGCAGCGGCTCGGGGCAGGGGTTCTAAGCCCACGTTAGGGTATCGCCCACGCGCACAGCCTCGGGGTCCTTCAGACCCGTGACCACATAGCCAACCTCGCCGACGGTCAGAGCATCGACCGGCGTCTCGGCAGGGCGCTTGACGCCCACGCCGTCGACCAAGAAGTCACCCTTGACCTGCATCATGCGCAGGGTATCGCCCTTTTTGATGGAACCGTCAAAGACGCGCACCGTGGCGACGACGCCGCGGTACTCATCGAAGTACGAATCCAGAATAAGTGCCTTGAGAGGGGCATTTGCATCGCCCTTGGGAGGCGAGATCAAAAAGACGATGGACTCCAGCAGATCGTGGATGCCCTCGCCGGTCTTGCCCGACACGCACACGGCATCGTCGGCGGGAATGGCCAGATCGTCTTCGATCTCGGTCTTGACCTCGTCGGGATGCGCCGAAGGAAGGTCGATCTTGTTGATGGCCGGAACAATGTCCAAGTTGGCGTTCATGGCGAGCGTCGCATTGGAAACGGTCTGCGCCTCGACGCCCTGAGTGGCGTCCACGACGAGCACCGCGCCCTCGCAAGCTGCCAGCGAACGCGAGACCTCGTAGGTGAAGTCCACGTGGCCCGGCGTATCGATCAGGTTGAACTGATACGTCTCGCCGTCGTCGGCGTCATAGGACACGCGGACGGCATTGGACTTGATCGTGATGCCGCGCTCGCGCTCGATGTCCATCGTGTCAAGCAGCTGCGACTCCATGTCGCGCTCATCGACGGTATGGGTGAGCTCGAGGATGCGGTCACTGATCGTGGACTTGCCATGGTCGATATGCGCAACGATCGAGAAGTTGCGGATGTGGGAAATGTCAATTGAAGTATTCATGCGGACTATCTTACCCGAGCGGTACAAAAAATGGAGCCTGTTCCATAAAACAGGCTCCATTTATG
>CAUCXP010000249.1 GCA_958446785.1 uncultured Collinsella sp.
GGCCCCATTGCCCTGATCGACCCGGGCTTCCCTGTCATCGCTGTGGCCACCAAGAGTGCCACCTACGACAAGACCGTGTCGAACCTCATGGAGTGCAAGGCGCGTGGCGCCAAGGTCATCGTCGTTGCCACCGAGGGTGACGAGGAGATCAACAAGATTGCCGATTGCATCATCCGCGTGCCGGCCGTCCGCGACGTGTTCAGCCCCATCACGGCGAGCGTCCCGCTGCAGCTGCTCGCCCGCGAGGTGGCCATCCTGCGCGGTTGCGACGTTGACCAACCTCGAAACCTCGCTAAGAGCGTGACCGTCGAGTAATTGTTGTTCCGGCGTTTTACCAAACGCCGGAACTGCTCGACGCTGCGCGAGCCGCATTCACGCCAATCTGACGTTCAATTTCGAGGGCGCGACCAGAAGGTCAGCGCCCTCTCATTTCACGTCACCTTGGCGCAAATGCGGCTCGCTCGCTGTTGGTGACTGACATCAGGTGCTCCGTTGTCGAAACGCGCTAACAAGAAGGGCCCGGCTCCGTTGTGGCGGAGTCGGGCCTTGTTGCGTTTGCCCAGATAAAACCTGCCAAAATAAACTTGTCCCTTTTTGGCAGGTTAGCGGAGCTTGCTGGTCTCGAAGTACTTGGGATATTGGTCCAGGACCTCGGTCTGGTTGCGGAACATCATATGCAGGTGCTTGCTGACCAAAAAGCTCGCCTCGATGGGGTCGCGACCGGCGATAGCGCGGCGGATTTTCTTGTGCTCGTTAACAATCTCCTGATTGTCGAGCCTCTGCGTGGCGGCGCGCAGCCAGCGGAAGCGCTCCAGGTCGGCATTGGTCGCCTCGAGCCACGACCACACGGTGCTGCGGCACGCGATGTTAAAGATCATGCGGTGCATGAGGTTGTCGCTTAAAAAGAAGCCGATGCGATCCTCCTCGGCCATGGTCTTTTCCTGCAGCGCGATGGCTCGGTCGAGCTGCTCGATGCCTGCCGAGGTGGCACGGGCGCAGCACTCTACAATCACCTGCTTTTCCAGGTGTTCGCGAATGTAGCAGGCGCTCTCGGCAAGAGTGAGGTTGATGGGCGAGACATAGGTGCCGCTTTGGGGCACGGTACGCACCAGGCCCTCTTGCGCCAGACGCACCAGCGCCTCGCGCACAGGGGTGCGCCCCATATCCAGGTCGTCACAAAGCTGCTTGACACCCAGTTTTTCGCCCGGTTTGTAGTCCAGGTAGACGATTTTGCGTCGAATGGTGTGGTAGGACTGGTCCTGTAGGCTCGTTTCCTGCTCGCCGACGTGCATCGATTCTTCCATAGTGCCTCGCAACCGTTCTATCACACTGATATGTCAGCTGTTAATTATGCCGCGAATCGGCTCTCCGCGGTGGGTAATTCGACTGTTGCCCAAGAACTATTGCGGCATCTTGGTCTGTGTTTACGCATGACTGTGCTCAACGTTGCCGTATCATAAGCCGTCGCAAACGTGAAATAGAAAGAAGGAATCCCATATGCAACTGGCAAATATCGTACGCGAGCGCTGGAAGGGCGTTTTGTTCTGCCTGATCATCGCCATTCCCGCAACGCTGCTCGGCAAGCAGATCGAGGTGGTCGGCGGGCCGGTATTCGCCATCCTCATCGGCATGGTTCTGGCACTTGTCTTTCCCAAGCATCGTCGTGAGCCGCTTGCCGCCGGCGTTACCTATACGTCTAAAAAGATCTTGCAGTATGCGGTCATCCTGCTTGGCTTTGGCATGAACCTCTCCCAGATTCTGTCCAAGGGCGCCCAGTCGCTGCCGATTATCGTGGCGACGATCTCGACCTCGCTTGTCATCGCCTTTGTGCTCTGCCGCGTTATGAACGTGCCGGGTAAGATCTCGACGCTTGTGGGTGTGGGTTCGTCGATTTGCGGCGGTTCTGCCATCGCCGCGACCGCACCCGTCATCGATGCCGACGATCGCGAGATTGCCCAGGCTATTTCGGTCATCTTCCTGTTTAACGTTATCGCGGCGCTCGTGTTTCCGACGCTCGGTGGTATGCTCGGGCTGACCAACGAGGGCTTTGGCCTGTTTGCCGGCACCGCCATCAACGACACCTCGTCCGTAACGGCTGCGGCGAGTGCTTGGGACAGTATGCATCCCGGTGCCAATGTGCTCGAGAGCGCCACGGTGGTCAAGCTCACCAGGACGCTGGCCATTATTCCCATCACGTTGGTCCTCGCATGCTGGCAGATGCATCTGGCGCGTAAGGCCGGCGGCGACGCCAAAAGCACGTTTTCGCTTAAACGCGCGTTTCCCATGTTCGTGCTGTTCTTTGTGCTGGCAAGCGTGGTCACCACGGTGTTTCAGCTTCCCACGTCCATTACGGCGCCCATCAAGGAGCTTTCGAAGTTCTTTATCGTGATGGCCATGGCGGCTATTGGCTTTAATACCGATATCGTCGAGCTGGTCAAAAAGGGCGGCAAGCCCATCGCGCTGGGCTTTTGCTGCTGGATTGGCATTGCGTGCATGAGCTTGGGAATGCAGCACGTGCTGGGAATCTGGTAGAGAAGTAGCTTATTCGCGTGCTGGTTGCTGGTTGCTGGTGAGCGCAAGCCTGCGGTGGAGCGATAGGAGCTCTTGCGGGTATGGCTTGTCCGCAGGTTTATAAGTCCCGAAGAGCTCTTATCGCCCCGCCAGGATGGCGATGCGGGGCAACACCTATACTCGCAGGACGGCGCTTTCTGCCCTATAGTGTTTGGTGAGCAATATCGTTCAATTTTGAAACACTCGGTCGTGCGACCGTCGGCGGTTGCACGTCGCCGCGGACAGGGGCAAATCATGGATAGCGATGCCAAGCTGAACATCTTGACCGAGGCCCTGGCTGCTGCCGGGGCCTCGGCATTGGCAATCGATGCGCGTGGGGACGTC
>CAUCXP010000250.1 GCA_958446785.1 uncultured Collinsella sp.
CTCGCTCTTGGTATGGTTAGCAATAATGTGGGCCAGCGTCGTCTTGCCCGTACCGGCTGGCCCGTACAGAATCACACTCGATAGCACGTCGTGCTCAATCGCGGCACGCAGCCATGAGCCCTTACCGACGGCCTTTTGCTGGCCCACATACTCGTCGAGCGAATTGGGGCGCATGCGCACCGCGAGCGGCGCATTTTTAAAGGAACGCTCGCGCGTTGAGGCAGAAAAAAGGTCGTCCATAGCCATCCTGTACATCAATCAAAATCGTTGTTGACCAACAGTATACCGAAAGGATACGAACTACCGTTCGTTAATATAGGTACGGTGTGGAAACTTCAAGCCCGGGAACAGCTTGCTCGTCAGCTCGCAGAAATAGCCGTCTGTCATGCTCGCGATGTAATCCACCACCGCTTGATCCTTGTCGTCCTGCCAGGCATAGGTGCGATCGTAGTAAGAAAGCTGCTGCTCAATGCGAGAAATATGATGCTTAAAGATGTACGAAGACTCGTCGCCTTCGTTTATATCCTGCAAACAACGGTCGTAGAGCTTTTCGAAAGCCTCGCGCAGCTCCGCCTCGGAATCGCCCTCGATGCCGCCCTTGCTATAGATCTTTTCGTAGTTCTCGCGCTTGGCGCGGCGGATTTCCTCAAACAGATCCTCGCTCATCTCGATGCGCGGTTTGCCATAGCTGTGCTCGACAATATCGATGGAGGCGTGCGTAAGGATCCAGCTGTTGTAGAGACCGCCCAGGCCATCGTCAAAGGCGTCGGGTGACAGTAGGCCCGCCGCAATGGCGTCCTGGCGATCGCGCCCAACGTAGGCAAGGATATCCGAGATGCGGACCACGCAGCCCTCGAGCGTCATGGGACGCAGGTGCTCAATCGCGCTATAGCCCGTGGCTATACAGTCCTCAACCGTGTGATCGAACTGGTCAAACGATGCCATGTCCGAAAGCTCGAACACACGCTGCTCGTACTCACCGTTATGGCACAGCACGCCATCGAGCGTCTGGAGCGACACGTTGCGGCCGTACAGCGCGTCAAGCACGCGGACGGACTGCACGTTATGGAAAAAATAACGACCCGTGCGCTCGTGATAGATATCGTTGAGAAAACGCTCGCCGGCATGACCAAAGGGCGTGTGGCCTAAGTCATGGCCCAAGCCAATCGCCTCGATCAGATCGCAGTTGAGCCCCAGGGCACGGCCGATATCGCGGGCAATGCGCGAGACTAGCTGCACATGAAGACCGCGGCGCGACAGGTCGTCGTTGCTGCGAAAGCTAAAGACCTGTGTTTTGCCGGCATAGCGGGTGTATGCGGGCAGGTGGAGAATCTTTTCGGTGTCGCGCATAAAGGCGGGACGCATCAGCGTACCTTTGTCTGCGGCTCGGTCGACACGACGGATGACCTGGTCGTCGTTGCAACGGTGGGGATTGACGGCACCCGCAGCACGGTCGGCAGCTATACGCTCGACAAGCTCGGGCGACAATGCCGCTGGAATACGGTCCATGCGCGCCTTGATGGCGGCCGGTTCTTGTTTGATTGCCATGGCATGCTCCTTAAAAAGGACGGGCAAACGGTTACAGCGTACAGCCCACGACCTCGATTATGGCAAATATCGGCACCAAAAACGGAAGCAATGGCAGGGAGCGCGATTTTATGAAGAGGCAGGAGAGGGCCAGGACCAGGAGCGCGACGGCAAACGCCACGATGCCGCCCATAGGGTCGAGCGTGCAAAGCGCGAAGAGCGCCTTGGCATCCCCCATGCCGATGCCGGGGGCTTGGCGAACACGACGCCAGAGCGACTCAGTGAGCACAAGGGCAAGGTAGACGATGACCGCAAGACCGGCGTGGTCAAGCGCCGTGTTAACACCTCTGTCGAGCCAAACGCCTGCAAGCGCCGCCACCGCACACACGCCGGCAAGCTCATTGGGAAACCGCCGCTCACGGGCATCAATCACCGCGCCGGCAAAAGCGCAGATCCAAAATGGGATGTAGAACATCGTGTACCTCCATGAACAGCTGCTCAAAAGCAAAAACCACCACAAAGGTGCCTGTCCCCTTTGTGGTGGTTTTGGTGGTGGTTATTTGGCGCCTTGCATGACCTCGTCAAGGGTAACGCTCACGGCGTGCTGCGTCGGCACCCAGTCGACCTTCAGGAACAGTGCGGCCACCGTGATGGGGATATAGCTGAACATAAAGATCGGGAAGGTAAACAGGTTGGTCACCAGGCGCCACTTTTGAGCGCAGTGAATGTGCTTGTACTCAAAGATGGTCGTGAGCAGCGCAAGGATAAAGAAGGTCTGGTACATCATCGCGAAGGTCATAATGAGCGAGGCGGCACAAGCCTGCATCTCGACTTCGGTAGCCAAGAAGCCGTGTGAGAGTCCACCCACAATCAGGAACGTGGCATTAGCGAGCATCGAGATCAACGATAGCAGCATACCCGGAGCGATGGTCATAAACATGTCATATGCGGCAAAGCGATGATAGCGGAACGTCGATTTGACAAGATGCTTGCCATAGGTAAAAAAGACCTGGTAGAAGCCCTTGGTCCAACGCATGCGCTGTTTCCAGGACGCCTTAAACGTCACCGGCTGCTCGTCAAAGAACTCCGCCGGCGCATACCCGATGCGAATGCCGTGAATGGCGCAGAACGTGGTGAACTGAATGTCCTCGGTCAGCGTGTGGAACTGCCAGCCGTGCATGCCCTCAATAACACTGGCGGAGATGAGGTAGCCCGAACCCGAAACGGCACAGGAAGTCTTGCAGATATTACGTGCGTTATTGAGGAAACGCGCCTCGCGCAGATACCACGTAGCATTAGCTGCCGAGATCCACGAGATGCCAAAATTCTT
>CAUCXP010000251.1 GCA_958446785.1 uncultured Collinsella sp.
CCACAAATCTGACTGCCTCCGCCAAAACTATGGCGGTTTACTACGATGAATCGCACAACCACGAGCACTCCGAAACTTGTTGAACTAAAACCGCAGGTAGATGCCTTGCACTTTTTAGCAAAAAGCCGGCGTGGTTAGAATTCCTCAATTCATCGTAGTAAACCGGCATGGTTTCGTATTTCCAGCAGTTCCAAATTCATCAATACGTCGGCGTTTGCGAAAAAAGCCCGACCTCCGTAGGAGATCGGGCTTATAGGGCTCTGTTAAACCAAACCTACACGGTCAAATGACCCGCAGGTTACATCTGCTCGGGCGCGGAAACGCCAACGAGGGTGAGCACCAGGGCGAGCGTCACGCGGACGGCATCGCAAGCGGCCAGACGGGCACGCGAAAGCTCGGGGCCGACGGGACGGCCCTCGCTCGGCAGCACCTGGCAGGCAGCGTAGAAGCTGTGGAAGTCACCGGCGAGCTCCTCGGCAAAGTGCGTCAGACGGAACGGAGCGCGGTCGCGAGCGCAGCTGGCGATCAGGTCGGTAAGCTCGTTAAGCTTGCGCGAAAGGGCGAGCTCGGTCGGGTCGGTCAGCAGCGAGTAATCGACGTTCTCACCGATGGCCTTGGCGGCAACGGCCTTCATGCCCATCTCGTCGGCCTGCTCAGGCGTTACGTCAGCGGCACGGCGCAGGATGGAGCAGACGCGAGCGTGAGCGTACTGCACGTAATAGACCGGGTTGGAGTTGTCGCGCTTCTTAACGGCCTCAATGTCGAAGTCGACCATCTGGTTGGAGCTCTTGGAGATGAGCGTGTAGCGAGCGGCATCGGAGCCGACCTCGTCGACGAGCTCCTGCAGGGTCACCATGGTGCCCTTGCGCTTGGACATACGGACGGGCTTGCCGTTACGCAGCAGGTTGACGAGCTGGCCCAGTAGAACCTCGAACTTGCCGGGGTAACCCAGAGCGTCGCAGACGCAGCGGACGCGCTCGATGTAACCGTGGTGGTCGGCGCCCCAGATGTCGATGACGTGATCGACGCGCTGGAACTTATCCCAGTGATAGGCGACGTCGGAGGCGAAGTAGGTGTACTCGCCGTCGGACTTGATCAGGACGCGGTCCTTGTCGTCGCCCAGATCGGTGGAGCGGAACCACAGGGCGCCGTCCTTGGTGTAGAGGTAGCCCATCTTGTCGAGCTTCTCAAAAGCGCGGTCGACGGCGGAGGTGCCGGCGGTCTCGCCCTCGGTGTCCTTCACATACAGCGAGCGCTCGGAGTACCAACGGTCAAAGTCGCAGTTGACGGCGTGGCAGAGGTCGCGCATGTTGTCGACCATCTTCACGTAGCCGCGCTCACGGAAGCTCTCCATGCGCTCCTGCGGATCGGCGTCGACCCACTTGTCGCCGTCGGTGCGCCAGAACTCGGCGGCCTCGTCGATGATGTAGTCGCCGCCGTAAGAGTCCTTGCCCAAGGTCTCGGCAAAGTTGTCCTGATACGGATGGGTCTCGGGGTGCTCGTCGTTCTCGTCGGCAACAAAGGCGTCACGGTCGGCGATCAGCAGCTTGTGAGCCTCGTCGATATCAACGCCCTGCTTGGCGATGATGTCGGCAAGCTGCATATAGCGCGTGCTGATGGAGTTGCCGAAGGTGTTCATCTGAGAGCCGTGGTCATTGATGTAGAACTCACGCTGGATGTCGTAACCGGCGTGGTCCATGACGCGGCAAAGGGAGTCGCCCAGAGCGGCCCAGCGGCCGTGACCAATGTGCATGGGGCCGACGGGGTTGGCGGAAACGAACTCGACCTGGGTCTTCAGGCCACCACCGACGTTGGACTTAGCGAAGTCCATGCCCTTCTCGCGAGCCTCGCCAAAGATGGCATTCTTGACGGCAACGGAGAGGTAGAAGTTGATGAAACCGGGGCCTGCGATCTCAACCTTCTCGATCGCGGGATCCTCGGGCATATGGGCAACGATGGCCTCGGCGATCTTGCGCGGGGCGCAGTGGGCCAGCTTGGCGGACTTCAGGGCCATGGTAGAGGTCCACTCGCCATGAGAAGTGTCAGCCGGTCGCTCGATAGCGCAATCGTCAAGTTCAAATGCGGAAAGGTCGCCGGCCTCCTGGGCCGCAGCAAGCGCAGCGCGTACCAGCTCTTCAATCTTCTCGGGCATAGATCCTCCTTGTGTTAAAGCCCCCGAGCTCTTGGTCACTCGTAGGGCAAAAGCCAGAGTTTGTAGCACTCTATCACAAGCGAGGGGCACTGTCGCAGGGTAAAGCCAATCGAAATTGCATATGCACAAAATTGACTACAGCTTGTATGGAGTCACTCAAAGATGCCGGTCTGCCTGCAGATTATGCACGCGTTGAAAATGCATAAAGGTGTGAATGAGCTGTGTCTTTTATCGAATACTCTTACCTATCAGAGTTGTGTGCTTTTCCTGCATAAAGTGAGGATTTGCGCACGTCAGCGTGTTATTCTAGACATACGTAAATTCGTATAAGTTGGAGGTAGCATGTTCTCAATCGGTCAACACGTCATTCATCCGGGTCAGGGAGTCTGCACCGTCGTCGGTTTTAGGGACGACACGCCGCAGCCCATGTTGTTGCTCGAGGCCAAGCAGGGGCATGCGCAGACGATCCTTATGTACCCCGTGGCGCAGGCCGACCGTCTGCATGCCGCCATCTCTCAGCAAGATGCCGAGCATCTGCTGAGCCACTATGACGAGCTAGAGTGCGACACCTTTACCGAGCGCAACAGCTCGCTTGAAGAGACACACTTTAAGCAGCAGCTCAAGCTGGGCGCCCCCGAGACGGTCCGCGTGGCAAAGACCATGATGCACCGCATTCGCCAGGCCGAG
>CAUCXP010000252.1 GCA_958446785.1 uncultured Collinsella sp.
GATTCTCACTAAGAAGCGCGCGATTTCCGAGATGGCTAAGACCATGATGGCACACGTGCAGGACGGTGCGGATTATTCGGGTAAGTGCATCTTGTCCCATTCGGCGTGCCGCGAAGATGCCGAGGCCGTTGCGGCGCTGATTGAGGAACAAATTCCGCAGCTCAAAGGCAAGATTGAGATCAACAATATCGGTGCTCTGATCGGTTCGCACACCGGACCTGGTACGGTGGCGCTCTTCTTTATGGGCGACAAACGCGTTGATTAACTTGGCCCATCACGTCGCGCACGACTGCTCAAACGAAAAAGGCCCGTCCCGTTGTTTTGCGGGGCGGGCCTTGCTGTTGCGGCTAGCGTTTCTTTCCGCGGAAGAAGAAGCCGTGCAGCGAGGGCTTGAGTCCACGGTTGGCACGACGCTCCTCGATATGATCGTGGATCGAAGCGACGCGTTCGATGACTTCGTCGGGGATCGGCACGTCGGGATTCATGTTCTCGACCTGGCTGACCTCGGCGGCGGCGACCTGGTCGATAATGGGCACATCGTCGTGCGAGATGACAGGCGTGGCGTCTTCCTTCATCTTGCGGTAGCGCTGCATCATGTCGGTCTGCAGCTGTTGGGCCGAAGGCGGCGTCCAGATGATGGCGTTGGCGCCGGCGGCGATGGTTTCACGGATGCTCTCGGGCGTCTTGCCGCCCGGTGCGATGAGCGGCAGGTTGGGATAGCGCTCGCGCAGTTCACGCAGGACCTGTGGCGTGTTCTTGCCGGCCGCGATGTTGAGGATCTTGGCTCCGGCGCGCACTTTGGCGTGAGCATCGTCGTCGCAACGTACGACCGTGGCGATGACGGGGATGTCGGCGATGTTGGTGATATGCTCGACCATCTCGGCAGTGGCGGGGGAGTTGACCACGCAGCCCGCCGCGCCCTGCATCTCGGAGACGGCCGCCATCTGCACGGAGCGCTTGCCGGTGGTGGTGCCACCGCCAACGCCCACAAAGACCGGGCACTCGGCAACGGTCAGCAGCGCCTGCGTAATGGCGGGCTGCGGCGTGAAGGGGTAGACGGCAAACACGGCGTCGGCATTGGAGTTGCGGATAACCGCGACGTCGGTGGTGTAGATGAGCGACTTGATGCGGCGGCCAAAGAGCGTAAAGCCGCTGGCCTCCTCGATCTCGTCGGGCATGCGGAGGGCCGCCTTGCGCAGACGCCCGTCGATGGGCAGCGGCTCCATGGGGAGCAGTCCGTTGGGGGTCACGGCTACCTGGGGCTCGGTGAACTCGTCTGCGAGCTCGACCTCGGAAAAATCGACCGAGGCGACGATGTCCTCGTGAACCTCGGCGGGAACATCGATGGGGGCCTGGTCGTTAGTCGCGGCAGGCGCGTCGAAGGAGCTGGTGCCGACAAAGGCGTCGACGCGCTCGTTTAGATCGTTGAGGGTGTCCATGGGGGCTCGATTCTATGCGATGGTGGCCGGCAGGGCGCCGGCAGCGTTGTGCTTGCTAAATCGTTTGACGAGTTGATTTTTCCCCGCCGCGCCATCCGTTAGACCGAAGGGCCGTCGAACGTGAAGGAGCTGTGGTGGCGGGGATCGAGGTGCTATCTTGAAAGTCCCGTTTAAAAGAGAGGTGACGCGGTATGGAATTTTCGGCAATGTTGGGCTCGATTGGCCTATGCGTGGGCGCAATCGTAGCCGCCGCGGTCATCTACTTGGTGGTTACGGCCATTAAAGGCAAAAGAGTCGAGCGTAAGGAACGCGAGGCACTTAAGCAGCACCGTGACCAGCAGGACAAGCGCGCACGGAGATAGCTTGTTGAGTTTTGGATCCGTGCGCTAGCTGCGTTTTCGGATCAGGGCGATATAGAAGCCCTCAAAGTCGCGGCTGGGCGGAATGGTCAGCGTGCCGGGCATTCCGTTGGCGACGGACGAGACGTTGCCGGCGGCGATGGCCTCGGTGAGGGCGTTGCTCTCGACGCGCGGCTCTTCGCCAGCTTCCTGGGCACGGCGCGTTTCACTTTCGCTCGGCGTGCCGTCGAGGGGGATAAGCTCGCAGTCCATGTGCTTGTCGAGGGCCTCTTGCAGGGCGTCCTCGTTTTCCTGCGGCAAGATCGAACAAGTCGAATAGACGAGCGTGCCGCCCGGTTTGAGGGCACCCATGGCGCGGTCCAGAAGTGCTCGCTGCGAGCGGGCGCACTTGCCGAGCAACTGCTCGGTGAGGCCGCGCAGACTCTTCTCGTTGCCGCTGATGACGGTGCCCGTGCCGGTGCAGGGAGCGTCGAGCAGGATGCGGTCAAAGCGGAAGAACTCGTCGAGCTCGCGTGCGTCGATGCGCATGACAGGCACGTTTTTTGCGCCTTGGCGGTGGAGGTTGGCTTCGAGCTTCTCGGCGCGGGGAATGCTCATCTCGCAGGCCGTGAGGTGCGCCTGTCCCTGCGTGAGGGCGGCGATCTGCGTCGTCTTGCCGCCAGGGGCTGCGCACATGTCCAGGATGTCCTCGCCTGCCTGGGCGCCCAGGACCAACGGCGGCATCATGGATGACAGGCTCTGTAGATAGATCTTGCCGTCGCGGTAGATGTCGAGGTCCCATAGATCGGAAACCTGGGCCTCGGGCAGGATGAAGGCATCCTGGTACCATGCGACGGCGCGGTGCGCGATACCGGCCTCGTCGAGTGCGGCGGCGATGTCTTCGGCGGTCGCCTTGAGGGTGTTGGCGCGCAGTGTGACTGGGCGTGTCGCCGCGGCGCCAAAGCCCTCGGTCATGAGCTGAGCATCGGTGGGGGCATAGGCACCGGCGACCGTGTCGACCATAAAGCGCGGCAGGTCGGTGGCGCAGGGAAGGGCGGCA
>CAUCXP010000253.1 GCA_958446785.1 uncultured Collinsella sp.
CGCACCAGGAACTCCTGGTTGGTGTTGGTGCCCTTAAGACCCTTGATAAACGATGCGGCCGCGCGCTCGGTGTTGTTCATGCCGGCAAGAATGCGACGCAGACCAAAGACAAACGGGCGCATCTGCTCGTCGACCAACAGGTCCTCGTTACGCGTACCGGAGGCAACGGGGTCGATAGCCGGGAAGATGCGGCGGTCGGCCAGGTCGCGGTCGAGCTTAAGCTCCATGTTGCCGGTGCCCTTGAACTCCTCGAAAATGACCTCGTCCATCTTGGAACCGGTGTCGATGAGGGCAGAGGCCAGGATGGTGAGCGAGCCGCCGTTCTCGATATTGCGGGCTGCACCCAGGAAGCGCTTGGGCGGATACAGTGCCGCCGAATCGACGCCGCCCGAAAGGATGCGGCCTGAGGCGGGCGCCGCCAAGTTGTAGGCGCGGGCGAGGCGCGTGATGGAGTCGAGCACCACCACGACGTCGCCACCCAGCTCTACGATGCGCTTGGCGCGCTCGATGACGAGCTCTGCCACGCGAGTGTGGTTGTCGGCAGGCATATCGAAGGTCGACGCCACAACCTCACCCTTGATGGAACGCTGCATATCGGTGACCTCTTCGGGGCGCTCGTCGACGAGCAGGCAGATGAGGTGCACCTCGGGGTTGTTAATCGAGATGGACTGGCAGATCTTCTTGAGGATCGTGGTCTTGCCGGCCTTGGGCGGGGACACGATCAGGCCGCGCTGGCCCTTGCCAATCGGCGACACGATGTCGATGGCGCGACCGGTGATGGAATCCTTGCCGTGCTCCATGCGCAGCGGCTCATTGGGATAGACCGGGGTAAGGTCGCCGAACTTGGGGCGGTTGCGAATCTGCTCGGGGTCCAGACCGTTGACGGTCGTGATTTTGGCGAGGCCGGCGCGCTTGTCGCCGCCGCGCGAAGGACGCAGCGAGCCCTCGATGACGTCGCCCGTGCGCAGGCGCGCGGAGCGGATGAGGTAGGCGGGCACGAAGGCGTCGTCGTTGGACTTCATGTAGCCATGGGCGTGGATGATGCCGGAGCTGTCCGGGCGAATCTGCAGAATGCCCTTGATGTCGCGGAAGCCCTCGGCCTTCGCGGCGGTGACGTAGATCTCCTCGACGAGCTCGGCTTTCTTCTTGCCGGTCGTCTCGATCTCGAACTCCTTGGCCTTCTCGCGAAGTTCGGCGACCTTCATGGCAGCGAGCTCCTCGCGCGAAAGCGTGGGCTCGGTGGGAGCGGCATTACGCTCCTTGTTGCGTTGCTTGCGATCGCGCTGGCGGTTGCGACGGTCGTTGTTGCGCTCGTCCTTGCGCTCGTTGCGCTCCTCGTTGCGCTTGTGCTGGCGACGGTTGGGGCGAGCGCCGTCTTCGCCCTCGGCGGGGGCGGCACCATCGGTTGCGGTGGTGTCAACATTGGCCGCAGCGGCGTCATTGGCCTCGGCGCCGGAATCGACCTGCGCTTCGACATCAGCATGCTGCTCGGCGGCCTTGGCCTTAACGGACTTCTTGCGACCGCGCTTGGGCTTCTCGAATGCAGGCTGTTCGACGTCCTGGGGCTCGACGGCATCAGTCGATGCATCGGCGGTCGTCTCGGCGGAATCCTCGGACGCACCCTTCTTGGCAGCCTTAGCCTTGGACGTGCGCTTAGCAGCAGTGCGACGGCTGCGACCGGGACGGACGTCGGCGGGCTCGGCATCGGCAGAAACGGCCTCGGAAGTCGTAGCATCCTGGACGGGTTCATCGGCAGCAGTTGAGGACTTGGCGGTCGCCGCAGCATCCCGAGCGGCGGCGGCTGCGGCTGCGGCCTTCTCGGCCTCGACAAAGGCCTTGGGCTTGCGACCGCGACGGTGCGGGCGCAAAGCCGGATCGACAACGGGAACTTCGCTGGCCTCGACAGGCGCAGCGGGCTCAACAGGCGATGTGCCCTCCCCTGCCGCGGAACGGACCGAAGCCTCAGTGAGCTCGGGGGTTACCTGTTCAGCAACCTGCTCGGCCTTAGCAGCCGTGCGACGGCGTGTGCGCAGTACCGGCTTCTCGGTCGGCTGGTCGGCGACAGGAGTCTCGGTGGCGGCAGGCGTCTCGGGCACAGACGGAGCTGCAAGCTCGGTCAGAGCCGCGGCCTCGCGCTCGGCAGCACGACGGCGGGCGCGCACCACCTGAGCCTCGCTAATCTGCGCCAACGCACGTGCCTGCGCGACCTCATCGGAAATCGGCGCCGAGGAGTCAGCTGCAACGGTGAGCTTGGCGCGCGTCGTGCGCGTGGTACGGCGCTTTGGCTTGGTGACCTCCTCGCCGTCAGCGGCAGGCTTGGCCGTGCGGCGCATGCGCTTGGGCTTTGCCGGAGCAGCCTCCTCACCAGTTGCAGGCACGGCCTTCTCAGCCGCTACAGGCATAGGCGTCGAAGCAGCCTTAGGCGTCTCAGGAGCCGAGGCTTGCGCGGGCGCCGCGACCTGGTCCGACGCAACCGGTGCAGCGGGAGCGGCCTGCGTCGTCGTTATTTCGTTTTCTTGCTGTTGATCAGACACAGTGTTTGCTCAACTTTCTTTTCAAGCCCTGTGATCACATGCTCCCTGCATAAACCTTCAGGGCGGCTAAACAGTCTAGTTCCGTTTAAAACGACGGACATCATTGATCTGTATCGAGATGATTGCGTCAACTACGCAGCGTTAGTGTAACACAACCGCCGCCACCTGCAACTTAGTCATTGGGGACGTTCTTAAACGACTAGTCAAAAGGGACACTCTTTGTTTGCCACCCACAAATCTGACTGCCTCCGCCAAAACTATGGCGGTTTACTACGATGAATCGCTCAACCACGACCACT
>CAUCXP010000254.1 GCA_958446785.1 uncultured Collinsella sp.
CGCGGCCTGAATCATGGGGATGTCGTTGGCACCGTCGCCGATCGCGACGGTGTGGGCCATATCGACGCCGCACTCAACTGCCCAGTCCAGCAGCTGGATGAGCTTGGACTCCTTGGTCACAATGTCGGCAGCCAACTTACCGGTGAGCTTGCCGTCCACGACCTCCAGACGATTGGCCAGGCAAAAGTCGATGGCCGCGGCGGCCACGATCTTATCGGCGACTTCGTGAAAGCCGCCACTCACGACGCCGACCTTCCAACCCTTGCTGTGTGCCGAGCGCACAAGCTCCAACGCGCCGGGGGTAAATGTCACGCGCTCAAAGGTGCGCTCGAACACGCTCTCGTCCAGGCCGGCGAGCAGCCCCACGCGCTCCTCGAGCGCCTGCTTAAAGTCAAGCTCGCCGCGCATGGCGCGTTCGGTGATCTGTGCCACCTGCTCGCCCACGCCGGCCTCTTCGCCCAACAGGTCGATGACCTCCTGGTTGATGAGCGTGGAGTCGATATCCATAACGATGAGGCGTGCAGTCATGGCGGGCCTTTCCGAGTGCAGTTGTATTGGGGCATATTGTCGCACGTGACGAGCGCGGGCGGGTGTCACGGCGCGTCAATTGTTTCGTCTCCGTCAAGTCTTTGGGCAGGAGCCACTTTTTCGCGGCACATCGACGCGAGTGCGATAAGATAGAACGCCATGTCTGGCTGCGCGGTTTACGCAGGCTGGGCAAATCTGTACGACGCCGCCCGGAACGACACGGGGCGGCACAGATCCATAAAGGAGGATCACTGGTATGAGCCAGACCCGTCCCATCGACGAGCATTCCATGCACACCCGTACCTGCGGCGAGCTTCGCCGCGAGAACGTGGGCGAAGAGGTCACCCTCACCGGTTGGGTGAGCCGTCGCCGCGACCACGGCGGCCTTATCTTCTGCGACCTTCGCGACCGCGAGGGCATCACGCAGCTCACCTTCGACCCCGAGCACTCCGACGGCGACGCCTTTAAGATCGCCGAGACCATGCGTCCCGAGTGGCCCATCAAGATTCACGGCGTCGTGCGCGCCCGTGGCGAGGAGACCACCAACACCAAGCTCGCGACCGGCGAGATCGAGGTCCTGACCGACCACGCCGAGGTGCTCAACACATCCGTCACCCCGCCGTTCCAGATTGAGGACGGCATCGAGACCAGCGAGGACACCCGTCTGCGCTATCGCTATCTGGACCTCCGTCGTCCCGAGATGATGGCCAACCTCAAGCTGCGCTCCGACTTTACCTTTGCCATTCGCGAGGCGCTGCACAACCGTGAGTTCATGGAGGTCGAGACGCCCTCCCTGTTCAAGTCCACGCCCGAGGGCGCCCGCGACTTCATCGTTCCCAGCCGCATCCAGCCGGGCAACTTCTACGCCCTGCCGCAGTCCCCTCAGCTCCTGAAGCAGCTGCTTATGGTCGGTGGCGTCGAGCGCTACTACCAGGTTGCCAAGTGCTTCCGCGACGAGGACTTGCGTGCCGACCGTCAGCCCGAGTTCACCCAGGTCGATATCGAGATGTCCTTCGTGGACCAGAACGACGTTATGAGCGCGCTCGAGGAGGTCCTGGCCGACGCCTTCGGCCGCATGGGTGTCGAGATGCCCACGCCGCTGCGCCGCATGGACTATTGGGAAGCCATGGACACCTATGGCTCTGACAAGCCCGATACCCGCTATGGCATGCACCTGGTCGACCTGACCGACATCTTTGCCAACTCCAAGTTCAAGGTCTTTGCGACTGCCGCAAACGAGGAGGGCTCCGTCGTCAAGGCCATCAACGCCAAGGGCGCCGGTGCCTGGGCTCGCGCCAAGATCGATAAGCTCGCCGGTGTGGCCTCCACGTTTGGCGCCAAGGGCCTGGCCTGGATCGCATTCCGCGAGGACGGCTCCATCAACAGCCCCATCGTCAAGTTCTTCTCGGACGAGGAGATGGCGGCTCTGCGCGAGCGCATGGGCGTCGAGCCCGGCGACCTTGTGATGTTCGCCGCCGGTCCGCGCCTGCTCTCCGACGAGATCCTGGGCGGCATGCGTTCCCACATGGCCAATGCGCTCGAGATCAAGCGCGAGGGCCACGACTTCCTGTGGGTCGTCAACTTCCCGCTGTTCCACTGGGACGAGGATCGCAAGGCTTACGCTGCCGAGCACCAGCCCTTCACCCTGCCGACCGAGACCGACATCGCCAAGATCGAGGCCGACCCGCTGGCAGCCGGTTCGTGCACCTACGACTTTGTCATGGACGGCTTTGAGGCCGGCGGCGGCGGTATGCGTATCCACAACGCCGAGATGCAGATGTCCATGCTCAAGCTCCTGGGCTTTACCGAGGAGCGCGCCGAGTCGCAGTTTGGCTTCCTCATGGAGGCGCTCAAGTTTGGTGCACCCCCGATGGGCGGTTTCGCTCTGGGTCTGGATCGCGTGTGCATGCTGCTCACCGGTTCCGACTCCATCCGCGACGTCATGGCGTTCCCCAAGACGGCCAGCGGCTCCGACCTTATGTCGGGCGCTCCGAGTGCCGTTTCCGGCGCCCAGCTCAAGGATGTCAGCCTGCGCCTGATGTAAGCGAGCGGCTACATATTGCCCGCAACGAGGGAAGGACGCGTGCCTTCCCTCGTTTTTTATGCGCCGAGATTGTGAGGGCATGGGATGACCGGGCGTCGCGGAAAGTGCGTCCCGGAATCTGCGTCCAGAACGGGTCGCGCTTTCCCAAAGGGGGTCCTCTGGGAAAGCGCGACCCAGAATTCGGCAAAATAATGGGACACAGGGTGGCGCGCGCAGACGTGGTGTAAGAGCGTCCCGAGGTCCGTCGCTGCAAGT
>CAUCXP010000255.1 GCA_958446785.1 uncultured Collinsella sp.
GCACCGAGTGCTACGAGGGCATGATCGTGGGCGAGCGCAGCAAGGCCGGCGACATGGTCGTCAACATCGCCCGCACCAAGAACCTGGGCAACCAGCGTTCTTCGACCTCCGATATCTCCGTCCAGCTGGTGCCGCCCCGCACCTTCTCGCTGGAGGAGGCGCTGGAGTACATCGCCGACGACGAGCTGGTCGAGATTACCCCCAAGAACATCCGCCTGCGCAAGCGTCTGCTCAACGCCACCGACCGCAAGAAGGCTGCCGTCCGCGCCGGTCAGGTCAACAAATAAGCGCTGGGGCTTATAACCGCCAATAAGAAAGGGCGTCGACCGCGATGGTCGGCGCCCTTTTTGGTGCAAGGGGGACGGGTCCGTTTGCACCACGGTGGAGGAGGTTATCCCCCCCCGGCTGTTTTTCAGGCAAAGTTAAGTTGTTTAAACATATACACGAATCATTGAAATACAACCGCTTTAATGCAAAACCGTTAACAGGTAAATATCAACTGGTATTAAATTAAAAGACCTCTTTACCTGCGGTTTACATAACTGGTATCTATATTGTATTTTATGCATTGTGGCATAGACGAACCGTCTTAGAAGTTGCTCCCCGGTGGGTTCTTGCAATGCGCTAGGTAGGTTCTCGTTGATGTTGGGGTTTGTGTTCGATCCGACGATTCGCCGTATTCCACACTGTGTTATAGGAATTAGGGGACAACTATGGACGCACACCGCTCACGGTCGCTGGGTATGGCGGCCCTGGTCTTTATTTTAATTAGCCTCACCGCCGCAGTTTTTCACGGCGCAGCTCCCGTGCGCGCCGAGGACGTGACGACGCCGACGCCGATTGTGATTGATGATAAGACGGCGGACATTACGGTTGGGCTGTATGCCGACGAGAACCATACTCAAGAGCTCAGGGATCCTGTAACGTCCACTTCGACGCTCTATGGAGCTTTCTCGGCACGGTTCATAAGTGGTAAGGCGCCTACGCCTCAGAACTACATCGCTGTCTACGAGCTCCCCGATACCATAGTCGTTGACAATAACGCCGGTGGCGACCTCATGGAGGGTCCGGAGGCTACTGCTGAAAAGGCTGGTACGTGGGAGATCAAGGGTAATAAGGTCATCTTTACGTTTGATAAGAGCTGGCTTGATGAAAACCCCGCAGAAATTTCAGTTGGAGCAAATTTTTCATTTGAGCTGGCAAATAAGAACGCCGGGTCCGACGGCAGAGCATCCATCGAGTTTCCCGGTGCGGGATCAATCGATATTCCAACTAAGGATGGCGCCGTCACGGGGGAGAAGTCAGGAGCCTTCTCCCAGGGTGCCGACGGCGTGGCCAAAGTTACGTGGACCGTCAAGCTTACCGTCGAGTCGTACGCCACGAACGTTAAGTTCACTGACAGCCTGGGCGACAACTTCGAGTTTGTGGACGGCAGCTTCACACTCGATGGCGAGAAGCTCGACCCGCAGCCGACGTTCGGCGGCCAGACCGCGACCCTCGATAATCTGGGCTACCTCACCCAGGGGGAGCACACGGTCGTCTATGAGACGAAGCTAAAGAGCGGCGTTTCAGCAAGCAACGGCGAGTGGATAAACGACCAAGAAGCATCCAAGAACACGGCGGCGTGGGAGTGGGGCGGCTCGAGCGATCGCCAGAGCGACTCTGCGACTGGTGTTCCCAGCAAGTTTCGCTACGACATGATCAACAAGTCCAACGGCTCGGGCACGCCGTCCGACATCACGTGGACTGTCACACTCAACCAAGGCGAGCTCAAGGCCGATATGAGCGGCTACACGTTTACCGATACGCTTGACGCTAAGCAGGCCTATATAGGGAGCTACACGGTATACAAGGGCAGCTCGGGGTCGGAGGTTCTTGAGACTCGCACGCTCGGTCCGTCGCAGAACTCGTTCACCTACACGTTCCGGACCAATCTTGCAGACAAGTACGCCACCTACCGCATCGTCTATCACACCAAGATGAAAGACGCGAGCTCGTACGACACCGTGCGCAACGATGCGACCATCGAGCGGGGGGGGACTCCGTTTCCGGTACCGATGAAGGCAGTTTCACGCCGCAGCTGACGGGTGTTGTGCCGATCACCAAGAGGCTCGTGAGATCCAATGAGGCGGCGACGACGGGCAGGGCGACATGGGAGACGAAGGTCGCGCTGAAGGCGATCGTCAATGCGGTCCATCCAGGCGAGGTGACGGTGAAGGACACGTTTCAGTCGGCATGGTCGCAGAAACTTGGTGTCGACGAAAACTCCATTACCATTAAAATCGGCGATACCGTGCTGGAACGGGGTGCCGACTGGAATCCAACGGCTAGCTTTCTGGGTAATGAAACAAAGAAAAACTACGACCTCAAAATCATCGTTACCAACAAAGTGAAAGACGCCCTCGAGAAAGAGGACTACGCTGTTATCACCTACGACACCACATCAGAAGCGCTGTCGGGCTGGTACTCAAACTTTGCGTCGGTCAGCGCGCCGGGCCTGAAATTACGGTGGCCGTTCACCGAACCCGTCAAGTACGTTGTCAACCGAGAAACGAAGCCCGCGGTCGAGAAGCCGGAAGCGGAGTCGAAGGTGTCTTGGGTTGAGAACTTCGATTGGCATACCGTTGACGGCTCGGATGAGAAGGGCGCCTGGATCGTCGACTGGACGGTGTATGCAAACCGCCAAAAGGGTAATAAGGGCGCAAATGGCGAGTTCGAATACTTTGGAGCTGGAAAGCTGGGCGGGAAACCGCTGAATATCGTCGACACCCTTCCGAACG
>CAUCXP010000256.1 GCA_958446785.1 uncultured Collinsella sp.
ATACCGCTGCGGCCGCCGCTGAGGAGGTCGTCCCCACCATCGAGATCGCTGCCCACGCGGGCACCTGCTACGGCGTACAGCGCGCGCTCGACATGGCGCTAGCCGCCGCGCCGCAGGCAGAGGAGAGCACTCAGGTCCACACCCTAGGGCCGCTCATCCATAACCCCATCGTGGTGCGCGAGCTTGCTGAGGCAGGCGTTGGCCTGGCCGACACCTTGAACGACGCCGCAGCGGGCACCGTGATCATCCGCGCGCACGGCGTGGTGCCGCAGGTGATCGATGCCGCACGCGAGCGTGGTCTCGACGTGGTCGACGCCACCTGCCCCTACGTGAAGAAGGTCCATGTGGCGGCTGAGCGTCTGGTGCGCGAAGGCTACCGCGTAATCGTCGTGGGCGAGCCAGGTCACCCCGAGGTCGAGGGCATTCTGGGCCACGCCGGCAATGATGCGCAGGTCGTGAGCTGTGCCGCCGACGCCAACGCTTTGTCGCTCAAGGGCAAGGTAGGCCTCGTCGTGCAGACCACCCAGACCGCCCAAAACCTCGCCGAGGTCGTTGCTGCCATCACCCCACGCGTGCAGGAGCTGCGCGTGATCAACACCATCTGCGCAGCCACGAGTGAGCGTCAACAGGCAGCAGCCACACTTGCCAACCGCTGCGACTGCATGGTCGTGGTGGGCGGCAAGAACTCGGGCAACACCCGCCGCCTGGCACAGATTTGCGCGGACGCCTGCGAGCGCACGTATCATATCGAGGAAGCCTCCGAGCTCCAGGCCGTGTGGTTTACCAACGCTCACCACATCGGCATCACCGCCGGAGCCTCCACCCCACAAGAGCACATCGAACGCGCCGTTGCGCGCATCAAGGAGCTTTGCCGCTAATCATGGACCAGACCGTACCCGCATACGCCGCCGAGGTGGCCGATTACGGGCGCAGCCGCGACCCCGAGCCGGGTGAGGGCGCGCTCGTTAAGAACGTGCGTCCCGAATCGCCCGCATGGGATGTGGGTATCGAGCCGGGAATGCGCGTGCTCACGGTCAACGGTGAGGCACTCACCGACATGATCGTGTGGCTCTGGGAGGCCGACGACGACACCGTCGAGCTGGAGGTTTTCGACCCGCGCGACAACAGCGTCACCCCCGTGGAGCTCGACCGCTTCCCAGGAGAGGACTGGGGCCTTGAGTTCGACGGCCCCATCTTTGACGGCATGCGTACCTGTGTCAACGCCTGCGTGTTCTGCTTTATGACGATGCTGCCCAAGGGCGGCCGCTCCACGCTCTATATTCGCGACGACGACTATCGCCTAAGCTTTTTGCAAGGCAACTTTGTCACGCTTACGAACCTCACCGACGAGGACGTGCAAAACGTCATCCAGCGCAACATGAGTCCCATGAACGTGTCGGTCCATGCCGTGAGCCCCGATGTCCGCCGCCGCATGATGGGCCGCAACGCCCAGCGCGGCATGGACGTGCTCGAGGCCATCATGGCCGCCGGCATCGAGATTCACGCGCAGATCGTGTTGTGCCCCGGCTTGAACGACGGCGAGGAGCTGGAAAAGACCCTGCGCTTTTGCGAGGAGCACGAGCAAATCACAAGCCTGGGCATTGTGCCGCTCGGTTTTACCAAGCATCAGAACCGTTTTAGCTGGTCCTACAGCGACAAGCCCGAGCTAGCGCGCGAGACCATTGCCATGATCCGTCCCTACCAGGACCGCGCCTATGAGCGCTTTGGCCGCCACACCTTCCAGATGAGCGACGAGTTCTATCTGGACGCCGGCATCGATCCTCCCGAGGCAGACTTTTACGACGGTTACCCGCAGTACTACGACGGCATCGGCATGATCCGCTCGTATCTGGACGAGACCGACGACGTGCTGGCTACCGATGCCGAGCGACTGGCCCGCGTCCGCGAGGCCATCGCCGCCCGCAGCCAGCACCTGCTGTGCCTCTCGGGCGCCAGCGCACGCGACACGGTGGCCCGCTTTGTGGAGTCGCCCAAGGGACTCGCCGGCACTGTCACGGCCATCCAGAACCACTACTTTGGCGGCAACGTGGACGTGACCGGCCTCATCGTCGCCTGCGATATCTTGGAGCAGCTGCCGCAGGACCTCTCGGGGGTTATGCTCTTTGTGCCTAAGCTCATGTTCAACGCTGACGGCATGACGCTTGACGAGTATCATCGTGACGATTTACTCGCAAGCCTTACCAGTCGCGGTGCCGAGGTTCATGTGGTGTCGACCATGCCGCATGAGCTGCTCGATACCCTAGAGCATATCCTTGGCATTGTGCCTGCCGACTCTAACACTTCCACTGAACCTACCCATTAAAGGAGAGCAGATGAAACCTATCGTCGCCGTCGTCGGACGCCCCAACGTGGGCAAGTCCACGCTCGTTAACCGCCTGGCCCAAACCTCGGACGCCATCGTCCATGAGTCCCGCGGCGTCACGCGCGATCGCTCATACCACACGGCCGATTGGAACGGCCGCGAGTTCACCATCGTCGACACGGGCGGTATCGAGCCGCTCAAGAGCGACGACGTCTTTGCCACGTCTATCCGCGACCAGGCCCTCGCCGCCGCCGAGGAAGCCGCCGTCATCCTGTTTGTGGTCGACGGCCGCACCGGCGTCACCGAGGAGGACGAATCGGTCGCTCGCATGCTCAAGCGCTGCGACAAGCCGGTCTTTCTGCTGGTGAACAAGCTCGACAACCCCGATCGCGAGAACGACAGCATCTGGGAATTCTATTCGCTCGGTATCGGCGAGCCCACGCCGCTCTCGGCCCTG
>CAUCXP010000257.1 GCA_958446785.1 uncultured Collinsella sp.
TGGGAACCGCTTTTTGTTGTTCTTTGCGCTGTTTAGTTGTTGCTGGCGTTCGTGGCGCGGAGGGTGACGTCGTGATAGCCGCCCTCGACGATGCTGGTGGCGGAGACGAGCGTGAGCTTCGCGTTCTTCTGCAGGTCAGGGATCGTCGTCACGCCGCAGTTGCACGGACGTGGTAAACGAGACCGTGGTACTCATCAAAAAGTCGAGGTGAAACAGCTCGACAAGCGCAATGAGCATACCCCAGTCGATGCCAAAGGAGATAAGACCCACGACAGCGAACTTGAGGAACTGCTTGGTATGAGGTTGTGCCAGTGCCTTGCGCACGTAATCACATCCAATGCGTTGATGAATCGAGCAGAGGATACTTTAGAGCTTTTGCAAGGGAAACGTAAGGTCTTTGCCAAGAACTATACGAACTCGCCAAATTATCAAGTGCTAATCCGCAAACGTTGAAAATTTGCCCGTAAACGAGCGGCACCCACGGACGATACTGCGCTGAGCGCGCGTCGTCCGTGGGCGCCGTAATGCTGCAGGTGTGTCGAGCTATTTGGTCTCGTCGCCCTCCAGGAAGATCTTTCGGGTCACAAAGTTGTAGACCATGACAAGCGCGGTGGCGCAAATCTTGGCGATATTGGCCTCGAGCCCCAAGCCGGTGTTGAGCGCCAGCACGATACCGTCGTTGAGAGCCAAGCCGATCACGGACAACACGACAAAGATAATGAACTCGCGGCGGCGGCTCATGCCCTCCTTGTGCGCAAACACGTACTTCATGCTGGCGAGGTAGTTAAAGATGAGTGAGATGATAAAGCCGCTGGTATTGGCGATTAGGATGTTGAGGCCCAGACCGTAGTGGAGCAGATTCATAATGCCAAAGTCGATGACCGTGGCAATGACACCGACGACGCCAAATTTCATGATCTGCGCAAGGAGCTTTTGCATGGTACCTGCCTTAAGCTGGCGCCGAAGCGCCGCGGGGATGACAAACTCAGCAAGTTTAGCCAATCCCCACGGGTGGGGCTAGGCGCGCTCCTCGATAGCACCGTTTCTATATGCGTCGAGCAGCTGGCGCAGGTCCTGGATTTGGCTGCGGATCTTGGCGCCGGTATCGGTATCGCTGACCATGCGGCGACGGTCGGCCTCGTCAAAACGATTGGTCTCGCTCTCGATGTCGACATTGCGGGTGAGCGCTTCGGCAACCGTGGTAAAGGCCTGATGCGACTTAAGGCGACATCCGCGCGAGCTGGAGATAAGCGTGTATCCGGCAATGCCCGTCTTGGGGTGGTAGGCACGGCAGAAGCCGCCATCGATGACCAGCAGCTCACCGTTGGCGCGGATGGGCTGCTCGCCCTTGGTCGTCTTGACGGGCGTATGGCCGTTGATGATGTGGCCCGTCGGCGAGCATGCCATGGGGGTGACGCCAAACTCGCGCATGATGTCGTCGCAGACCGAGGGCGACTTGGTAAGCGTAAAGTACGGGTCCATCGGCTCGACCCAGGTGCTCTTGTCGGCAATGTAGGCGCGCTCGAAGGTGCGCACCACGCGTCCGCTGGCGGGTGAGTTAAAGCCGATCCACAGGTACCACATCCAGTCGAGGGCATCGCGGTCGCCGACGCGCCAGGCGCGGCGGGCGATATGGTCGCAAAAATCAAAATAATCGCGACCGGCGTGCCAGGTACCCAGGCAGTTCATGCTGCTAAAGGTGCCGTCTTCGTTGAGCGGCACGCAGCCGTGGAAGAGCAGATTGCCGTTGGCGACCTTATACATGGAGCCGTGGGTATAGAGGAAATCGATGTGGCGATGTAGGTGATCGGCGGTGACAAACTCGGACACGAGCTTGTCTATGATGTGCTGCTCCTCGGGTGTGAGCGTGTAGGGGTCCGCAGGATCGACGGTGGGGAAGTCGTTGGTCGTGAGCGGCCATACGTTGCCGTCGGCAAGCGTGACTGTGCCGGTGTCGTGGTCGATCTTGTCGAGCAGCAGGCGGTCGGCCATATCGAACTCGGGGTGACGCTGGATAATCTGGCCCTCGAGCTTAAAGAGCAGGACGTTGATGGCCTTAATCAGCGGGCTGATGGGCTCGCCGGCGGTATAGGTGGCGTCGGCGAAGGCGACAAGCTCGCGCAGCGAGATGCCATAGTCGTTCTCGAGAATCTCGTAGTTGTCGTAGCGCAGGTTGTTGCGCAGCACCGTGGCGATGCAGGCGGGCTCACCGGCGGCGGCGCCCATCCACAGCAGGTCGTGGTTGCCCCACTGAATGTCGAGCGAATGATAGGTGAGCAGGCGGTCCATAATCTTGGCCGCGCCGCCACCGCGGTCGAAGATATCGCCCACCAAGTGCAGGTGGTCGACGGCGAGGCGCTTGATGAGTGAGGCGAGCGACTCGATAAAGTCGTCGGCGCTGGCGGTCTCTAGGATGGACTCCACGATGCGCTCGTGATAGCGCACGCGATAGTTGTTCTCATCCGGATGCGTGTGCAGCAGCTCGTCGATGATGTAGGCGTAATCGCGCGGGATGGCCTTACGCACCTTGGAGCGGGTATAGCGGCTCGAAAGCGAGCGGGCAACCACAATGAGTTGGTCGAGCATGGTCTTGTACCAGGTGGGTGAGTCCTCGCGCCGGCTGCGGACAAGATCGATCTTCTCGCGCGGATAGTAGATGAGCGTGCACAGCTCGCCCTTTTCGTCAAAGGAGAGCGTGTCGCCAAAAATCTCGTCGACATGCTCGCGCACGACACCCGAGCAGTTGTTGAGGATATGCATGAAGGCTTCGTACTC
>CAUCXP010000258.1 GCA_958446785.1 uncultured Collinsella sp.
TCAGCGAAGCATGGCCCTTGTTCTTCTTTGCCATGGCGCCGGCGATGCCCACGCAGAACAAAATCGAGAGGTTGTTGATGATAAACATCAGCGACTGATAGACAACGGCGCCCACAAGCTGGAACGGGCCGGAGCCCAGCACGGGGACCACGGCGCAGATGGTCTTGTTGGTCAGAATGATGCCCACGATGAGCAGGATGCCGGCAACCGAGAGATACATCATCGGCTGAACGATCGACTTCGCGAACACCTCCAACGGCGCTTTGAAATTGAACTTCTTTTTTGCGGTCATAGCGGTACTCCCCTTCCTTTTCCGCAAATTGAGATAGGTGTGCCCTAGACAAGACCGTGAGCCTTGCCTTATATCAATCGATGTGTGGGCACGTTATGCCTAGAGACCAGGTTCTCCAAGCAGGTTAACAATGTGATATGCGAGATAACTCTTCTCGGCATCGGTAACGACAACGTTATAGGTAGACGCCAAGTGGTCGGCAATTGACTCCGCGCACGAGAACGCCCTCGGATACGCCGTTTCATCGATACGGAACAGCGCGTCGCCATTGACCTGCCCCGCCGCGGGATCGAGCGCTCGCTGCGCAAAAAACTGCAAATGGCGAACGAAACGTTCGTACGGCAACGAGGTGACGTCAAGGGTCGTGGCATAGTGCTCGGAAACAATCGCGAGCACGTCGCGAACAAGCTGGACCGAAACAATCAGACGGTCAGAGCGCTGCGGCATGGTGGCGTTGACGATATGCAGCGTAATAAAACCCTGCTCTTCTTCGCTCATCTGGATGCCCATATACTCCTTGATAATCTGCAGCGCACGGCCCGCAAGCGCGTACTCCTTGCGATAGAACTGCTGGATCTCGAGCAGCAGCGGGTTCTCGCAGGGAACGCCTTTGCGCTCGCGCTCCAAAGCAAGGCTGATATGGTCTGCGAGAGCAATGAGAATCTTGTCGTTGATATCAACATTGAGCTCTCGACGGAGCATCTGAACGATGTCCTCGGAAATCACGAGGTTGACGGTGGGGATGGACTCCAAAAGATGTGCCAAGCGGTCAATCGTACGCGAATCCTGAGAAGTTCCCTCCTGCAGCGCATAGGTCTTTTCGACCGACGCCTCGTCGATAGCGTCGCCGGCATGGCGGCCAAAGCAGAGGCCTCGGCCGATGACGATGAGCTCGGAGCCATCGTCCGAAGTGACCATTGCGACGTTATTGTTGAAAACTCGCTTGATAACCACGGTACCCACCACAAGAATTTACTCGGAAAGCCAGACGACAGGCTCTTTAACAGCAACAGGGCCGGAAGCATGCTCACGAAGAGTCGAGTTCTCCGAGCGCTCGCACACGATAACGAAGACCGTGGGGTCGAAGCCAGCGGCGCGAACCGCCTCGAAATCGACCTCGACGAGGGGCTGGCCCGCATCGACATGGTCACCCTGGGCAACAAGCGCATGGAAGCCCTTGCCCTCAAGTTTAACAGTGTCGATTCCGATATGCAGCATCACCTGAGCAGAGCTGTCGTCGGACATGATGCCCAGCGCGTGCTCAGTCGGAAACAACGCCGCGACGGTGCCGGAAACAGGAGCGCACACCGTTCCCTCTTGGGGAACCACGGCAACGCCATCGCCCACGGCACGGCTGCTAAAAGCGGGGTCATTGGTATTTTCTAGATGAACAAGCTCGCCGGAAACGGGAGCGAGGATTTCGAACTCGGAAGCTGCAGTCTTCTGCTCATCCGAACCGCCCATCAGGCGAGAAAAGAAACCCATGGTGGCATGTCCCTTCATAAATATAGCCCAACCAAAATCAAGCGAATGCATCCATAGAGACACACCCGTTCAAAGACTTTGGTTAGGCCCACGTCCGAGGGACTCGGTAACCTTCCGCATTTCTTTTTACGGGAGCTATTGTAGACAAGCCCAAAGCCGGAACAATCATTATGACCGGCGAACGGTATTTTTTCTTCGATAAACGGTATTTAGGCGGCACTTAGGGACGTTCCTTTCCCGCCGGCACCCAGGGACACTCCTTGCAGCAATTTCGCATGCGTTAGATGAAGAGCTCGCATTCCTTCCGCACGACGCAAACCTTGCTCAGCATCTGGGAAACAGCGGATAGCTCGTTGGGATCAAGCTCGCGAGCGCCTCGCGGGCATACGGCGATGCAGCGCATGCAGGAGATGCACGCCTCGTCAGCTGCTCGCTTGGGGTCGCCCTTGTCGATAGCACAAACGGGACACGCCGCGGCGCATGCACCGCAGGAGACGCATTCCTCTGTTGCCTCGGGTGCCATACGGCGACCTCCAGCTTGTTTATAAGGACGATTGCCGGGGATAGAGGGCTCGGACGCATCCTCAGCCAACAGCTTTTGCTGAATTTGTTGCGCAAACTCTGCGAGCTGCGCCGCATCCTGCGCATCCGGACGACCGGCAGCAAACTGTCGCGCAATGGAATGTTCTGCAATGGCTGCAACTGCCGCGATTACCCGGAATCCCGCATGCTTCGCAACGTCCTCCAGCTCTACGAGCGTGTCCTCAAACGCGCGGTTTCCGTAGACGCACACCAGAACGGCCCGCGCTCCGTTGCCGTGAACCATGTTCAGTCGGTCGACCGCCATGGCAGGGACTCTGCCGGCATACGCTGGCACGGAGATAACAGCCACGTCGTCCTCAGTCATCGAGACAGCGCTGAGATCTAGCCCGCTATCGGTCAGATCGACGGTAACGGTATTATTGTCCAGCGCCCCGGCCACAAGGCCAGAC
>CAUCXP010000259.1 GCA_958446785.1 uncultured Collinsella sp.
TGGACTCCGGCCGCCAAGTCATGGTGCTCTGCCCCACGACCATTCTGGCCCAGCAGCACTACGAGACGTTCTTTGAGCGCTTTGCTCCGTTTGGCCTCGAGGTCGAGGTGCTCAGCCGCTTCCGCACCCCGGCGCAGCAAAAGCGCGCGCTTAAGGCGTTTGCCGAGGGCACGATTGATGTGCTCATCGGCACGCACCGCTTGCTTTCTGCCGACGTGAACCCCAAGAACCTGGGCATGGTGATTATTGACGAGGAGCAACGCTTTGGCGTGCAGCACAAGGAGCAGCTCAAGAACCTGCGCGAGCAGATTGACGTGCTCACGCTTTCGGCAACGCCGATTCCGCGAACCATGCAGATGGCCACGAGCGGCGTGCGCGACATGAGCCTGATCACCACGCCGCCGACCGGGCGCCGCCCCGTGATCGTGCACGTGGGAGAGTACGATCCCGACGTGGTGAGCGCGGCGATTCGCCTGGAGGTGGGTCGCGGCGGCCAGGTGTACTACGTGTCCAACCGCGTCAAGACCATCGACGACGCCGTGGCGCGCGTGCACGAGGCCGCGCCTGAGGCGCGCGTGGGCGTGGCGCACGGCAAGATGAGCCCGCGCGAGGTCGAGGACGTGATGATCGAGTTCGCGACCAAAAAGATCGACGTGCTCATCGCCACGACCATCGTGGAGAGCGGCATCGACAACGCGACCGCCAACACGCTCATCATCGAGGACTCGCAGCGTCTGGGTCTGGCACAGCTCTACCAGCTTAAGGGCCGCGTGGGCCGCTCGGCCACGCAGGCCTACGCGTACTTTATGTTCCCGGGCGAGCTGCCGCTTACCGAGGAGGCGACGGCGCGCCTGACCGCACTTTCCGAGTTCCAGGACCTGGGCAGCGGCATGCGCATCGCCATGCGCGACCTGGAGATTCGCGGCGCTGGCTCGCTTATGGGCGCCGAGCAGCACGGCAACTTGTCGAGCGTGGGCTTTGACCTGTTTACGCAGATGTTGGGCCAGGCCGTGGCCGAGGCGCGCGGCGATGACGACGCCGGCGTGGAGGCGGCGAGCGTGGGTATTAACCTGCCGGCCGACTACTTCTTGTCCGAGGAGTACCTGCCGGCGGTGGACCAGCGCGTGCTCGTGTACCGTAAGCTCGCGGCGGCCGAGGACCTGGAGAGCATCGACGAGGTGCAGGAAGAGACCGAGGCTGCGCATGGCGAGCTGCCGTTGGCGGGGCTCAACCTGTTCAACCGCGCTCGCATCCGTATCCGCGGCGAGCGCTTGGGGCTCGAGAGCGTCACGCTCAGCGGTGGGCGTATCACGTTTTTGGGCGTCGACGTGCCCAAGAAGGTGGCCTTTGAGTTCAAGACTCGCTATGGCGCGGTGAACTTTCCCAAGAGCCGCAAGCTATCGGTGCCCTACAAGGCGGGCGCCGGCGCAGGCAGCGGCCTGGGCCGAGGTCTCGACGCCAACGACGGCACCGGTCCCGTGGCGGCAGCGCTCATGCTACTGCAGCAGCTGGGCGCGTCCGACGATGATTAACGGGTCGACGCTGCAAACACCTCATTTGGGCACTCTAGTTCCATCGAAAGGAAAGCATGTTCGGATACATCTATAAGAAAGATGTCGCCATGATCGCGGTTGTCCTGTGCCTTTGTCTGGGCGTGGGCAGTTTCTTCGATTATCAGATCTCGAGCGCGCTGTTCAACGTCGGCAGCATGTACGGCCGCTTTATCGAGGCCGCCGGCGAGCTGCCGTTTGAGCTGACGGCGAGCATCGCGGGCGTTATGCTCGTGCGTGCGGTGCGTCCCGACTCCAGGGGGAGTAAATGGCTTGCCGTGCTCGGCATCCTCGTCAACATTGGCCTGGCCGGCTACGAGATCGTCTCGTCCCTGAAGGTTGGCGGCAAACTCATCGCGGTTCAGCTGGTACTGACGTTTGTGCTGGTGATCGCTGCCAACCTTATCGTCTATCGCCTCACGCGCACGACCGAGCCCGACGAGCTCACGCGCTGGGCGTTGATGGTGCTTGCCGTGTGGGTCGCACAGGCCATTATTCTCAACGTGATCGTCAAGCCGCTGTGGTCGCGTCCGCGCATGCGCGTGATCGAGGTGACGAAGGGACTCGAGTTTCAGCCGTGGTGGGTGATTGGCAACCCCGACAAGTGGGCCTTTATTGCCGCCGGCGTGATCAAGGACGGCTTCAAGTCGTTTGCGAGCGGACATACGGCGCATGCGGCAATCGGCCTTATGCTCGCCGGGCTTCCCGCGGCGGCCTTTAAGGAAAAGCCCCCGCGTCGCCGCGTGGTCTTTTGGGCGGCGGTTGTGGTCGCGGCGCTCGTCGCGTTTGGTCGCATCGTGATTGGCGCGCATTTTTTGAGTGACGTGAGCTGCGGCTTTGCCCTGGTACTGGCACTTGAGTGCCTTGCCGCGCGCATTGCTTATCCCAACGGCGTACAATAGCTCCGTTTGAATCATCTGGCCGATACCCGGTAAGAGAGGATTGCCATGCTCGCGTTTAACAACGACTATTCCCACGGCGCACATCCGGCAGTGCTGCAGGCGCTCGTCGATACCAACATGGAGCCGCAGCCCGGCTACGGTACCGATGCACACACCGAGCGTGCCAAGCAGCTTATCCGCGAGGTCTGTCAGGCCCCCGATGCCGACGTATTTTTCCTGGTGGGCGGCACGCAGGCCAACGCGACGGTGATCGACATGCTGCTCGCGCCCTACGAGGGCGTCGTTGCCGCCGAGACCGGCCACGTCGCCTGCCA
>CAUCXP010000260.1 GCA_958446785.1 uncultured Collinsella sp.
AACATAGAGGCGCAGGTGGAAACGTAGGCCTCCATGCAGTGGGTCAGAGCATCCATGCCGGTGTGAGCGCACAGCTTGGCGGGCATGGTGTAGGTGAGCTCGGGGTCGACGATGGCGACATCAGGGGTGATGTTGAAGTCGGCCAGCGGGTACTTGATGCCCTTGGCGTAGTCGGTAATGACGGAGAACGCGGTGACCTCGGTAGCGGTGCCGGAGGTAGAGGAGATGGCGCAGAAATGAGCCTTCTGACGCAGCTCCGGGAAGCTGAACGGCTGGATGATGTTATCGAAGGACTCCTCGGGATACTCGTAGAAGACCCACATGGCCTTAGCGGCATCGATGGGCGAGCCGCCACCGATGGCGATAATCCAGTCGGGCTCGAACTCGCGCATGGCCTCGGCGCCCTTCATGACCGTCTCGATGGACGGATCGGACTCGACGCCCTCGAACAGCTTGACCTCGAAGCCGCCTTCCTTAAGGTCGGCCTCAACGTCCTGCAAGAACCCGCCGCGGCGCATAGAGCTGCCGCCAGAAACGATGATGGCCTTCTTGCCCTTGAGGTTCTTCACCTCGTGGCGAGCGCCCTCACCAAAGTACAGATCGCGAGGATTGGTAAAACGTCCCATACTGTGCCTCCTAAACAAGCCCCTCTTAGACTTGCGTATATAACGGAGCACCCAATTGGCTCCGTTAGGACCGGTTTGCGCGTTGCCGGCGATGACAATGCGCGATGTCTAAACGTCTCAACGCTCAGACAAACACTATTTTACCGTTCTGGTTGGTCAGTTATTCACCTAAAGCCGCCAATGATGAAACGTTTTTTCTATCCCTGAAGACCCTTGTGCGGCATTCATACTCCCAAGCTGGGCAAACGTTTTATCAAGGTTGACTACATATCCTGGGCAGGACTGTGCCCCTCCAAAATATGCACCGTTCGCCGCCAAAAATCGACCGTTTGCGGCACCGTGATACCACTCGGTCGTCCAAGGTGCCGACATTTGTGCGACATCCGTCTTCGTGGTGCAAAGGTGCAAGTCCAAGTGCGGCACCCCCGGTGTGCCACATGAGGGTAAACTAGAATTTTATATAGAAACATTTGAACCCTAACCGCAGCAAAGGAGGCCCCATGGCATTCGATCCCATTCAAGAGGATTGCCATCGCCTCGTTCTTGAGGCCTTGCGCCGCGACAATATCCCGCTCACCGACGGCCCCGCCGTCGAGCGTCTGATGGAGCAATTCACCCGCAACCCCGCGCCGCTCATCGTGCACGACCGCGACCGCGCCGGGCACCTCATTGCCAAGGTGGTCGAGGCTGTCGACTACCGCATTCCCTTTATCCCCGACGACGCCCAGGCAGAGCAAGAAGAAGCCGCAGCCGAGAACATGCTCCGCGAGGCAGCCGCGCTCGATCCGGCCAACTGGGATGCCCAGCGCATGCTGTGCGCGCTCACCGCCGAATCTAACGAGGAATACGTGCAATATCTGGTGTCCAAGTGCGACGAGGTGGAGCACGATCTGGCGCTCAAGATTGCCTCGGCGCAGGACCCCTACGAGCGCGAGGCCGCAGGCGACCTGACCCGCCGTCCCTACCTGCGCTGGCTTGCCGCCTTGGCATCGCGCGCGCTCATTAGCGGCCGCTACCGCATGTCGCTCGAAGCCGCAAACCGCAGCCTCGACTTTGCCCCCAACGATCCTGCCGGCGTCCGCCACACCGCAATGCTCGCCATGGCAAAGCTCGAATACCCCGCTGAGGAGCTCAAGCGCTTTCGCTCTGCCCACTCCGTCCCCTATCTCGCCAACACGCCGCTGCGCCGTCGTCCCAAGGATGCAGAACGCGACTTGGACCCGTGGACGCTCATCGCGCTGATGAGCGCTGCCTGGCGCGAGCTGGATTACGAGGGCGCCGAACACTACCTGCGCATCCTTGCGCGCTCGTGCCCGCACGCAGCCGAGGCGCTCTACTTCCAAACCGAGTTTCCCGATGGCGTCTATGCCCGCGTCAACGTGGGTGCAGGCTCCACCGACGAGCTCGTCCTTGCACTCTCCGAGGCGACGCCGGTACTGCAGGAGGGCCTGGGCGCACCCGACAACGCCAGCTTTGCCGCCTGGGTCGCCACCAACGACATCGTGCGCTCCCAGATCGACGAGCGCATACTGCGGGCGGCCGAGCAGGGCTTGCCGTTTAAGGGAGGAGACCTCTAATGGATCCGAGCGTCTACATCCCCGCCTACCTGGAGCGCACCTATCTGGCGTCGCACCCCGAGCTCACCGATGCAGCACGCGAGCTTGTCCATAACGACATTAGCGCGAATCCCCAAAAGTATGCGCAGTCCGAGCATGCCCGGGCGCTGCTGTCCTATGCCGGTGTTCATCGTCACCTGCTCGACGAGCTCCATCGCATCGAGGACATGGGCAGCGACGAGGAGTTCGAGCAGACGCGCAATCGTCTGTTCGACGACATGCGCGATGAGCTGCTCAAGATCGTCCGCGTCGATGCACTGGCCGTCGACGCGCAGCTGCTCGCCATCATCCTGGCCGACACGCCCGTTGACGCCTGCCTGGGCGACCTGATGAAGCTCGAGGCGAGCACGGCCGACTACCTGCAACAGAGCGTGCCCGGGTTTGATATGGAGGCCCCGCACTATTGGGCCAATAATGTTTTGGCCGACGGTGTCACCGCGGCAGACCTCACCGTAAGCGAGCCGGCGCTTATCGGGTGGCTCCACACGCTCGAGGCCATC
>CAUCXP010000261.1 GCA_958446785.1 uncultured Collinsella sp.
TGCGCGGCGACCGCGGCGGTCAGACGCTCTGTCTTATCGAGCGACTCTCGCGCATGGCCGGCGTGCAGCCTCGCCGCATTGGCCTTTCTGCCACCATCGGCGACCCCGAGCGCACGGGCGCCTTTCTCTCACAGGGAACGGGACGCGGTTGCATCATCCCCCGCTTTGAGGAACCGCGCCGCGTGTGGCGCATCTCCATGGAGCACTTCTACAACTCGGGCCCCCAGGCTCAGCAGCGAGGATTCGTAGGCACAGGTCCACAAGAAGCCGAGGTGCTTGCTTGCGAGCGTATTGAGACGGCGGCGCCCGCGGCGCTGCCCGCATCCGGACAAGACATGTGCCACAGCGGACAGCTTACACAGGAAGAACACCGTCAACGTCGTGAGCAGGCGCGGGGCAAGGCCGCTCCCAAAGACCGTCGCACTTCCTCGGCCCCCGAGGGCGAAGTCGACATCCCACGTGCGACCGAGCAGGCGCTTCTCAACCCCACCGACACGGCGCCCGACAACGCCGACCCCGGCATGGGTTATATCTTTGAGCATACGCGCGGCCGCAAATGCCTGGTCTTTGCCAACTCGCGCGAGGAGGCAGAGGCCGTGTGCTCCATGCTGCGCAGCTACTGCGAGAGCCGGCACGAGCCCGACCGTTTCCTCATCCACCATGGCAATCTTTCGGCATCGCTGCGCGAGACGGCCGAGGAACTCATGCGCGATGAGGAGCAGGCACAGACAACCGTCACCACCTCTACGCTGGAACTCGGCATCGATATCGGCCGTCTGGAGCGCGCGTTCCAGATCGATGCGCCGTTTACCGTCAGCTCCTTTTTGCAGCGTATGGGCCGCACGGGACGCCGCGATCTTCCGCCCGAGATGTGGTTCGTCATGCGCGAGGAAGAACCCGAGCCGCGCACGATGATGCCCGAGACCATTCCCTGGAAGCTCCTCCAGGGCATCGCACTCGTACAACTCTATCGCGAGGAAAAGTGGGTCGAGCCGCCCGAGCTCGATCGACTCCCCTACAGTCTGCTCTATCACCAGACTATGTCGACGCTTGCCAGCACCGGCGAACTCACGCCGGCAGAGCTTGCCCAGCGCGTGCTCACACTCAGCTATTTCCATCGCATCTCGGCCGATGACTATCGCGTGTTGCTGCGTCACCTCATTACCATCGACCATATCCAAGTCACCGAGGGTGGCGGGCTCATCGTGGGTCTCGCGGGCGAGCGCATCATTAACAACTTTAAGTTCTACGCCGTATTCCAGGAAAACGAAGAGTTCACCGTTCGCAGCGAGTCGGCCGAGTTGGGCACGATCGTCAATCCGCCACCGCCCGGTGAGCGCATCGCCATCGCCGGACACTGCTGGATTGTCGAGGAAGTGGACTGGAAGCGTCATACCGTCTTTGCCACGCAGGTCAAGGGCCGGGTGCCGGCCTACTTTGGCGACTGCCCCGGTGACATCAATACACACGTACTCGAGCGCATGCGCAAGGCGCTCAACGAGCACGCGACATATCCGTACCTTATGGGCAACGCGAGAGCCCGCTTGGCGCAGGCTCGTCATACGGCCGATATTTCGGGTGCGGGAACTAAGCCGCTCATCAACCTGGGCGGCGATACCTGGGCACTTTTCCCCTGGCTGGGCAGCTACGCCTTTTTGGCGCTCGAGCGCATGCTCAAAATTAAGTGTGCCGCGGAACTGGGCCTTCGCGGACTTGACCCGTCACGCCCGTACTTTATGCAGTTTAAGATGAAGGCCGACGAGGAGACGTTCTTTGAGGTGCTCGCCGCCGAGGCCGAGAAGGACTTCGATCCCATCGAGCTCGTCTATCCCGGCGAAGTGCCTTACTTTGATCGTTACGATGAGTTCGTTCCCGAAGAGCTCGTGCGTAAGGGCTTTGCCGAAGGCGTGCTCGACATCGAAGGCATGAAGCAGCGCGTTCTCGGCTGGTGCGACCACACATAAAACCAGTCTTTTTGGTACGGGGAGACTTACTTGTCGTGAAGGACGGTGCCGAGGAAGTCGGCGTTAAAAGGCACGGCTTCGGCGAAGACATAGTCGCCGTCGCTGGCGATGAGCAGGTAGTTCTCCTCGCCGCCAAATTCCGCGTCGCCGCAGGGAACCACCCAGGCATGCGCAAACACCTCGAGCGCCGTGGCAACGCAACCGCGCAGGAACGTCACATCGCTCCCCTCGTTCGCACTCACGATATTGGCCGCATAGATACCGCCGGGGTTCAGGCTGCCCCGCACCAAACGCAGCGCCTCAATCGTCGCCAGCTCGCGCACGGGCTCGGCACCGCCAAAGCAATCGCTCACGACCGCATCGTAGCGACGATGCCCCACACTCGTCACGCCCAGATACGAGCGAGCCTCAGCGGTTATTACCCGCAGGCGATCGCCCGCCGCGCGCTCCAGCTCGTCTAGGTAGAACCAGCGGCGCGCCAGGCGCGTAATCTCGGCATCGTACTCAATGACGTCCATGCGCAAGCTCTCGTGCGACATCAGCGCGAACTTGGGATAGGCAAACCCACCGCCGCCCAGCATAAGCATACGGTCGATGCCGTGACCATAAGCGTCGCGCATCGCATCCTCGGACTCAAACACGTCGTCAAACGCACGATAGTACGCAAAGACGGGCTCCGCCCAACGCTCGCCAATGTAGCCTGCGCTTTGGTAGACGCCGCCTTGCACCAACACGCGAATCTCATCGCCGCCCTCATCGTGCACG
>CAUCXP010000262.1 GCA_958446785.1 uncultured Collinsella sp.
GTAGACGCCGCCTTGCACCAACACGCGAATCTCATCGCCGCCCTCATCGTGCACGCGTTTCACACGCGCCAACCCATTGCGGGTTCGCGCAACCTGCAGACAGGCAGCACGAACAGCGACAGCGGCCGCACCAAGCGCCGCGGCTCCCAGAGCAACGCCGGCAACGACACCAGCAGAAACACTCGGCTTGTTCATCTAGAGCTCCTTTTGCAGATAAAGGCCATGGTCATAAAATCCAAGATGGCGATAGTACTCGCGTGTGCCAATCGCGCTAATCACGTTGATGCGCGCATAGCCCGCATCCCGGGCGATCTCGCATGCATGCTCTACGAGCAAACGCCCCAATCCATGGTGCTGGGCCGCCTGGCCTTGATCCCCCACGCGCGCCGCCATGCCATACACGTGCACCTCGCGAATCATCGCGTCGTCCGGCGTCGTCGGCAACTCGTCCGCATGCGCGGCAACAAAAGTACGATCGGGCAGCGACAGGCGCAAAAAGCCCACGATCTTGCCCTGCGGCGTCACCCACTGCAAAAAGCGCTCGTGCGTCACCGGCGTCTCGTACGCCACCTCCTCGTCAAGGGTCAGCTCATCCAGGTCGGCACCCGCCGTGCTGATCTCGCGATAGCGGATCTCGCGCACCGTCGCGCCTTCCCCACGAGCCGCCAGGCGGTTCTCAACGAGCTGACGCAGGTTGGGCTTCTTGTTGCCCACCATGATGTCGTCGGAGCTAAAGTCGCGGATCATGCGACTGATACGGCAGAACGCCGGCGTCACCACGATGTCGTCGGCCAGCACATCGAGCAGCTCATCCTCGGTATAGGGGCACCACTCGCCACGCTCATAGCAGCCCACCAGACGCGAGCCCTCGATGAGCGCACACGGGTAGACCTTGACCTCGTCGGGCATAAAGGCGCCCTCGGTCATAAAGCGCTCGTAGTCACGCTTGTCCCCCTCGGGCGTGGCGCCCAGCAAGTTGAGCATAAAGTGCGCGTGGATCTTTAAGCCAAATAGGCGCGCGAGAGAAAACGCTCGCTCGATCTGCGCCACCGAAATGCGACGCTCGTTGATATCGAGCAGGTGCTGGTCAAGGCTTTGGATGCCCATCTGAATCTTGGTGCAGCCCAAACGACGGATGAACGTGAGCGCTTGTGGCGTCACGGCATCGGGCCGGGTCTCGATAACGAGCCCCACAACGCGATGCTTCGCCGTCTCGTTGATGCGCTGTTGGCGCTCAAGCTCCTCCATCGTTGCCGTCTGCCACTCGGCGACCTCGCCCCACGGCGTACCGGGACCGTACAGACGACGCACCGCGCGGTTATAGCCACCCACGGCAGCATCCACACGCTCCTGCTCGTCGGCAACGCCGGCAGCAAGCTCGGACTCATCAGTCACAATGCCGGCAACCCTATAGCGCTCGCGACGCTCCGCCACTACCGGCGGCAGGGCATCGGCGGGAGCGTCATCGAGTAGGCGCCCTGCCTCGGCACGACTGATGCCCGGACGCGCCAACATGGGGTTGGCGGCCACGCCGGCGACGGCGTCGTCATTGAGCGCACGGAAGAGCTCCGACATAAACCACGTCTGATACCCTTGCGGATAGTCGCTCCAGGTGCCACCGAGCACGATAAGCTCGATCTTGTCGGTCGCATGTCCCATCTGCGAAAGTGCAGTCAGGCGAGCGCTCACCTGCAAATACGGGTCGAAGCAGTTTTGCTCCGCACGGGCGCATGCCGGCTCGGCATGCAGATAGCTTTTGGGCATGCGCAGATCGTTGGGGCAAAACAGGCAATCGCCCGAGCATGGCCAGGGCTTGGTGATGACGGTAATGGTCGCCACGCCCGAAGCCGTGCGACGAGGCTTCATGCGTAGCACCTGCAGCAGTTGACGCTCTAGCTCGGCGTCGACATTCCACCCAGCCCAACGAGCCGGTTCCTCACGTTTAACCCGCTGGTAAAACGGCAGCAGTCGGCGCTTGGCCAGGTCGCGTTTGTCGGCACCCTCACGGCGCGCCTCGGCATGTATCAATTTGACGAGCGCCTTGTCGTCCACGGTCTCACCGCGACGCAGGACATCGAGTATGTTCAAAATAATCTGTTCCATGCCCCCATTGTAAAGGCAAAGGCGCCGAAGCCGATCTCGGCTTCGGCGCCTTCATCAAACAGCGCGTCTAAGCATCTATGCTTGCGGACCAGCCCGCAGTCATTATTCCGGATCAAACGACATGTCACCCGAACCAATCTCAAATCGATACGTAGCAGACTTGTCACCGTTATCGAATTCAAGATTCAAAATAGTCTCTCCATCGTAGCCAAGCGGAAGGAAATCGCTCTCGAAGTCGCCACTGCCCAAGGTGAGGCTCGCCTTAAAGCCCGTAGAGTTCGGAACCGTCATCTCCACGTCGCCCGAGCCCACGCTCACGTCCATCGACTTCGCGGGTGCCTGGTAGAGCTCGAACGTCATGTCGCCCGAACCGACCTCGGCATTCAGGGTGTCGGTCACGGTGCCCGTAAACTCAACGTCTCCCGAATTCAACGTCAAATCAAAGTCGTGGCACGCAATGTCCGCGACCGCCAGGTCGCCCGACCCTACATTCGCCGTAATGCCCACCAGGTTATCCGCAACATCTCGCGGCAGCTCAATGGTAATTGTGCGGTCAGTCGCGCGCTTATCATCGTAGTCGAACTGGCTAATCTTGAGTGTAGAGCCCTCGACCTCAGCA
>CAUCXP010000263.1 GCA_958446785.1 uncultured Collinsella sp.
AGCTGATGGAGATGTAGTCAACCACGCCGGCCTTGAGGGTTTCGAGGTCGCCGTCCTCCATCTTGATATCGACGCCGTAGTCGCGTAAGAAACGCTTCACGTAGTAGGGGTACTCGCCCTTGGCCTGGATATCGGTGAAGAACCAGTTGAAGTGGTCCTCAAAAAGCACCTGGAGCTGATCCTCGGGCTTGGAGGTCTCAGCGTAGTTCTCAAGACGGCAGAGCATGTTGCCGATGTGAGCCTCGGGGTCAATCTCGCGCAGTTTGATAACCGCCTTGGCGGAAGCCACGAGCTGGTTGTGAGCGACCTGGAACTTCTCGGGCCAACGGCCGGCATAGGGGTTGGAGCCGTCTTCTTTCTCGTCCCAAATCACGCCGCAGCAGGTGCAGGGGTTGGCGTAGACGTGGTTGATTTCGTTGAAGGTCATCCAATACTTGACCTTGCCCTTGTAGCGGCGGAAAAGCGTCTCAGCATAGTGCTCAAAGGCGTCGACCACGTGACGGCTCGCAAAGCCGTTGTACTCCTCGGCCAGGTGAAGCGGCATATCAAAGTGGTTGAGGGTGACCATGGGCTCGATCCCGTGCTTATGGCACTCGTCAAAGACTTTATCGTAGAAGGCCAGACCCTACTCGTTGGGCAGGGCGTCGTCGCCGTTGGGGAAGATACGGCTCCAGGAAATGCTCATGCGAAAGACGCCGAAGCCCATCTCGCCCAAAAGCGCAATGTCCTCCTTGTAGGTGTGGTAGAAGTCGATGCCGCGTCGTTTGGGAAAATCATAGGCCATCTCGTCTGCCTTGCGAGCAGCGAGTGACTGTCGCGTAACGGAGTTGAGCGGGCCGCCCTCGACGATGCCCTCGCGGGCGCAGGTCTCGCGGTCGAGCAGAATCACATAGTCGGAGACCGCAGGGCCGCGACCGCCCTCGTCCCATGCGCCCTCGATCTGGTTGGCAGCGGTAGCGCCGCCCCATAGAAAACCCTCGGGAAAAGTCTCACCAAAGTCATAGGTAGAAAGGTCGATCATGGTATGTCCTCATCTCTCTTGGTTGGGTTGGGGATGCGAGCCGCAGGGCGCGACCCGCAATCGGGAGACGCGTTAGCGGGCGGTCAGCGCGCGCACTACGGGCATCATCTTCTTGGCCATGTGCAGCTCGGCGCTGATGGTCATAAGCGTATCCTGGGCGTGCACGAACAGCAGGGAGTACTCGACCTCCTCGCCGCCCGCCTGGCGCTGGATCATCTCGGTCTGCGCTTTGTGCGCCTCAAGGATCTTGGCATCAGCCTCGGCAAGATGCGCGTCTGCCGCATCGAAATCGAACTCCGCCAGGGCATCCATCGCCTTGTCGATGCAGGCGCGGCCGTCGCCAGCGTTGATGATGACGTTCATCGCGACCGCAGGAACGTTGATTGTCTCATCAGCCATCATGGCCTCCTATTCTTGGGTACCGGCCGCCTCCACGGCCGGTACTGAAACATCTGGTAGCAACTAGGCGACGAACTCTGAGTCGCCCGTAGAGGTTTACTCGACAGCAGCTGCGGCAGCGGCCTTGGCGGCTTCCTTGGCAGCCTTCTTGGCCGCTTTCTTTGCAGCCTTCTCGGCAGCCTGCTCTTCCTCGATCTTGCACTGGTAGTTATCGGCAGCCTTAAAGAACGGGAACCACAGAATCGCGGCGATCAGCAGGTTGACGCAGACAAGTGCGATATTGCGCACGTCTCCGCCCGACATAAAGAACGCCGAGACCGCATTGGGCAGGAAGTTCATATCGAAATTCTCGACGTGCAGGCTCGCCCAGCCCATGCTCATCCAGAGGTAGGCGTTGGCAGACAGCAGGATAGACTGCAGCACCATGGGGATGAACATAAAGGGGTTGGCGACGATCGTGGAGAAGACCAGCGGCTCGTTAATGTTGAACAGCGACGGGATAATCGTTGCACGGCCGAGCGTCTTGTTCTTCTTGGACTTGGCAAAGAGCATGTAGAAGGCCAACGGAAGCGTTGCGCCCTCGCCGCCGATCATGATGTAGCGAGTAATGCCGTACGCGTTAATGTTAGTGGGAGCGAGGCCTGCGGCATAGGCGGCCATGTTCTCGGCAAGAGCAGACTTTTGGATGGACTGCTGGATCGGCGAGAACACCCAGCCGGAGATGCCAAAGAAGTAGAAGGTGTCCATGACAAGCGGGATGGCGATGGTGCCGGGCAGCGTCTGGGCAAAGCCGGTAACGGGCGAAAGGATGATCGCGACCGCGCTAAAAACGTCGACCTGGAGCATGTTGGTAAAGAGCCAAGCCACAAAAAGCGACAACAGCACCGCAATGATGTTATCGAACCAGTTCTTGACGAAGTCGGGCACGAGGCTGTCCTCGGAAAAGAACGTCATGCGCGCCATGCGCTTGTAGATAAAGCCAACGACAAATCCCACGACCATCGCGGTGAACATGCCACCCGCGCCAAACTTGGCCATCTGGAAGACATAGCCCTGATCGGTGATGGTGGGGTTCATGCACAGCATAAAAGCGCCTATACCGGTAAAACCGGCAATCATGCTGCGGTCTTTGCGATCTTCCTTGACCGCAACGTTATGCGGGATGATAAACGCCATGAACATGCCCACGAGGCCAAACGAGAACGTAGTGAGCGGCGACAGGTCGGGCAGGGCCGGGACAAAGCGACGGATAATGTTCCACAGGCTCGGGATGGCCGAGACCATGGAG
>CAUCXP010000264.1 GCA_958446785.1 uncultured Collinsella sp.
GTGTATGAAGGCGGGCGCTGAGCTGTCGTCCCGAGTGATTGGTTCGTTTGAGCCGTACTAGGGTCAAATGCTTGGAAAGGAGTACGAAATGGTTATCGACATGTTGGTTCAGCCCATGCTCTACGGCGAGATCTGTACGCCGGGTGATAAGCCTGATGGATTCGGTTTTTGGTCACGAGAATTTGGTATGGGGCATATGGGCCCCATGGATTGGGATGAGCTTCAAGTCGAGATGGACGTCTGCGATGTGCAGAAGAGCGTGCTCATGCCGCTCGATGTAACCACGGCATGCGGAGGGCATTTTGGCACCAATGACCAGATTGCCATGCTGGTTGCCGCGCATCCCGATCGTCTGTGGGGATTTGCGAGCGTAGATCCGCAGGTGAGCGGCGCCGCAGGCGAATTGGAGCGCGCCTTTACCGAGTTGGGGGCAAAGGGGCTTTGCCTGCATCCGGCAAAGCAGGGTTTTGCCCCCGATGATGTTGTGGCCGAGCCGCTTTACGAGCTATGCGAGCGCTATAACAAGCCGGTGGTTTTCCATGCCGGTATGTCTTGGGAGCCGGGTGCAGAGCTCTCGCGCAGTAATCCGCTTGCATTTGAGCACACAATCGCAACGCATCCAAATGTGCGCTTTAGTTTAACCCACTTTGGCTGGCCCTGGGTGCGCGAGACCGTGGCGATGCTGCTCAAGTATCCCAACTGCTACGCGGACACCTCTATCACTTACATCGATTCGCCCGAGGAGATGATGCAGCGTCTTTTCACGGTCGATATGGGGCCGCTGTGGTATGAGCGCGCGCTATCGCATCAAGTGATGTTCGCCAGCAATACGCCACGCTTCCGTGCGTTCAAACTCAAGCGGGCGCTCGATACCGTGTCCATGCGCGATGATGCGCGAGAAAGGCTCTACTGGGGTAATGCCCTGCGTTTTCTTGAAGGGGATGAGTGAACATGGTGACGCTCGAGACATTGAGCTATCTATCGACTGCTCCGGACCAGTTCATCGATATTACCGAAGACGTGCACGCTGCCATCGAACGCAGCTCGGTGACGAATGGCTTGGCAGCGATTATTTTGTCGCACACGACCTGTGGAATCGTGGTAAACGAGGGGCTGCCCTGCGTGGAGACGGATCTTATGGAGACGCTTGATCGCATCGCCCCGCTCGATGCCCCCTATGCGCATGCACACTTCCTGCCGAGCTATGGAGCTACCGGCAACAACTCCTGCGGGCATATCAAGAGCATGATTTGTGGAAACAGCTGCTTCTTTCCCGTCCAAGATGGCCATATCGTGTGCGGAGGTGCCCAGAACATCTATCTTGCGGAGTTTGACGGTCCGCAGAAGCGAAAAGTGTACGTCGAGGTGTTGGGGGAGTAACGTCCCTGCAATAGCCCTATGAAGGAGCACGTTATGTCGTTTCTAACTTCGATGTTCAAGACCGAAAAGCCGGTTATCGGAATGCTGCACCTGCGTCCTCTGCCGGGCGATCCACTGTTTTATCCGGGTGGAATCGTATCGCAGGTCGTGGAAGCCGCCAAGCGCGATCTCGAAGCGTTGCAGCAGGGCGGTGTCGATGGCATTTTGATTACCAATGAGCTCTCGATGCCCTATGAGCAGCACGTTTCTCCCTCAACCCTTGCATCGATGGGCTATGTAATCGGGGCTCTGTCCCATGATTTGTCGACCCCTTGGGGAGCTGAGGCTATTTACGATGGTGATGCCACAATCGAGCTGTGCGCTGCCGTCGATGCGCAGTTCACGCGCTGCAATTTTTGCGGTGCCTGGGCCGGTGATCTCGGGCTGATTAACCGAGATTTCGCGCACACCATGCGTCGCAAGGCGGCGCTGCGCTTGGACGACCTCAAGCTTTTTCACTTCATCACGAGCGAGGGGGAGGTTTATCTCAACGACCGCACGACTGCGGACATTGCCGATTCACTTCTCTTTAATTGCCTACCGGATGCGATGGTCATCGGCGGTTCGGCTGCCGGTCGTGGCGCTTCGGGCGAGCTTGCCGATGAGGTCCGCGAGCGTGTTGGCGAAGTGCCTGTGGTATGTGGCACCGGTTGTCGCGAAAATACCGTGGCTGACGTATTTGCTCACTACGATGGCGCGTTTGTCGGCACGTGCTTAAAGCGCGACGGAAAGCTGGATGCCCCGGTTGATGTTGAGCGGGTAGTTCGTTTTATGGCTGCCGCTCGTACGGCGCGAGGGGAGTAGGCACCTATGGCGTTTTATCTGGGTATTGATATTGGGACAAGCGCCTCTAAAGGCGTTTTAATCGATGATCGATGCAACATCGTTTGCCAGGCCTCTTGTGGACACGAGACGGACAACCCACGTGATGGATGGTACCAGCATGATGCGGAGGCAGTTTGGTGGGGCGATTTTTGCCGCTTGTCGCGCGAGCTGGTGGTGCGATCGGGGGTTAACGCGGCGCAGATCGGATGCGTCGGCCTTTCCGCATTGGGTTGCGACTGCGTGCCGGTCGATACCGAGTGCAACGCGCTGGCGCCCGCGATTTTGTACGGAGTCGATGCACGTTCGAAGCCGCAGATTGACGAGCTTCTTTCCGAATATGGGTCAGATCGCGCACGCGAGCTTTTCGGGCACGATCCCTGTTCGTCAGATATTGCTCCCAAGATCTTGTGGTTTAAGGAGAATATGCCCGAGGTGCACGAACGTGCTGCGAAGTTCC
>CAUCXP010000265.1 GCA_958446785.1 uncultured Collinsella sp.
AGGCTCTTGCCGATGACCTTGGCCGCGCGTGCCTCTTCGAGCGCGCCGTTGACGACGGTGCGCACCGCGATGATGTGCTCCCAGCGCGCCATGGTCTCGCTGTCGAGGGCGTAGGCGGTGAAGGGCTTGTTCATCTCATTGAGGACCACGTTGCGCGCGTCGTCATCGCCGGTGTGCGGCATGGCGAGCCAGATCTCGTCGCAGGTGAAAGCGAGGATCGGCGCGAAGAGCTTGGAAAGCGTGTGGAGCGTGAGGTACAGGGCGGTCTGCGCGCTGCGGCGGGTGGCGCTCTCCGCGCCCTCGCAGTACAGGCGGTCCTTGACGATATCGAGATAGAAGCTCGAAAGCGTGTTCACGCAGAAGTCATTCACCGCATGGGTGATGATGTGGAACTCATAGTCGCAGTAGGACTGCTCGGCCTTCTCGATGAGCTCGTTGAGCTTGGTGAGGAGCCAGCGGTCGAGCACGGGCATATCCTCGGGCTTGGTCAGCTTTTCGGGGTCGAAGTCGACAAGGTTGTCGAGCATGAACTTGCAGGTGTTGCGGAACTTGAGGTAGTTCTGGCTGAGCTGCTTGAAGATCTCCTTCGAGCAGCGGACGTCCGCGTGATAGTCCGCGCTGGCGGCCCACAGGCGCAGGATATCCGCGCCGTTCTCGTTGAACACGTCCGCGGGATCGACGCCGTTGCCAAGGCTCTTGTGCATGGCCTTACCCTCGCCGTCGACCGTCCAGCCGTGGGTGACGCACTCCTTAAAGGGCGCGCCCTGGCCGAAGGCGCCGACAGCGGTCAGCAGCGAAGACTGGAACCAGCCGCGGTACTGATCGAGACCCTCGAGGTACATCGTGGCGGGCCAGAAGCCCTGATCCTTCTTCATGGACGCGAAGTGCGTGGAGCCGGAGTCGAACCAGCCGTCAAGCGTGTCCTCCTCTTTGGTAAAGCCCGAGTTCTTGCCGCAGTGCGGGCAGGTGAAGCCCTTGGGCAGGATGTCGGCGGCATCCGTATCGAACCAGGCGTTGGAGCCCTTTTCGGCAAAGAGGTCAGAGACGGCCTTGCTGGTCTCGTCGGTGCAGATGGGCTTGCCGCAGTCCTTGCAGTAGAACACGGGGATGGGCAGGCCCCAGCGGCGCTGACGGGAGATGCACCAGTCGGCGCGCTCACGGATCATGCTCTTCATGCGGTCGATGCCCCAGCCCGGAACCCAGCGCACGTCGTCGCACGCGGCGCAGGCCTCATCCTTAAAGGAGTCGACAGAGCAGAACCACTGCGGGGTGGCGCGGAAGATGATGGGCTTCTTGCAGCGCCAGCAGTGCGGATAGCTGTGCACGATCTCCTCGCTGGCGAAGAGGGAACCGGCCTCCTTCATGTCGTTCAGGATGACGGGGTTGGACTCTTCAACGAGCATACCCTCATATTTTCCGGCATAGTCGGTGTGGCGGCCCTGATCGTTGACGGGCACGACCATGTCCATGCCGTAGCGGCGGCAGGTCTGATAGTCGTCCGCGCCGAAGCCGGGCGCGGTGTGGACGCAGCCGGTACCGGAATCCATCGTGACATAGTCGGCCAGCACCAGACGGCTCGTCTTGGGCAGGAACGGGTGCTGCGCCAGCATGTTCTCATAGAAGTTGCCGGGATGAGTCTCGACGATCGAGTAGTGCTCGACGTTGCCGACGGTCATGACCTTTTCGACGAGCGCCTCGGCGACGATGTACATCTCGCCGTTATCCTCGTTCTTCACGATGGCGTAGCTCTCGTCGGGGTGCAGGGCGATGGCAAGGTTACCGGGCAGCGTCCAGATCGTGGTCGTCCAAATGACGAAGTTGAGCTTGGACTTGTCGAGATGGCTCAGCTTGCCGAGATCGTCGTTCATCGGGAACTTGACGTACACGGTCGTGCAGGGATCGTCCTGATACTCGATCTCCGCCTCAGCCAGGGCGGTCTCGTCGTGATAGCACCAGTAAACGGGCTTTAAGCCCTTGTAGATGTAGCCCTTCTTGTACATCTCGCCGAAGACCTTGACCTCCTCGGCCTCGAAGCCGGGGTCCATGGTCTTGTAGGGGTGCTCCCAGTCGCCGAGCACACCGATGCGCTTGAAGCCCTCCATCTGCACGTCGATATAGTGCTGGGCGAACTCGTGGCAGGCGGAGCGGAACTCGGAAACGGGCATGGCCTTGTGGTTGAGCTTGTTCTGCTTGATGATGGCGCTCTCGATGGGCATGCCGTGGTTGTCCCAGCCGGGGATATAGGGCGTGTAGTAGCCGCGCATCGCGTAGGAACGGGTGATGAAGTCCTTCAGGGACTTGTTGAGCGCGTGACCCATGTGCAGTCCGCCGTTGGAGAACGGAGGGCCATCGTGCAGGGCGAAGCGGGGCTTGCCCTCGTTCTTTTTGAGCATGAGGTTGTAGAGGTCCATTTCCTCCCAGTGCTTGAGCATCTCAGGCTCGCGCTTGGGAAGACCCGCGCGCATCGGGAAGCCGGACTTGGGCATATTCAGCGTGCTTTTGTAATCCATGTTGCGTCTCCTTACATTTATATGAATTTCGATCTTATCGTTGTTGTCATTGCAGGCAATTCATTTTTGCCGCGGCGTGTACGTGGCAAAAATTCCTTGACCCAGCCGCCTTGGGCGGCGACGCCAGTGACTTGTGTCACTGGTGCGGGGGACTCTAAAGGGGGGATGAAATCCCC
>CAUCXP010000266.1 GCA_958446785.1 uncultured Collinsella sp.
CTGTTAAGCGACTATTATAATTACACTCCTCAAATTGGCGATATAGTCAAAGTGGCCTCGCCGCGTAAAGGTTGCGCTAGCAGCAGTCCGAGCCACGTGCTAGCGGATTGCAAATGACATTACGAGAGGGGGTACCCGGTCTTTTGCGACAGGTGTCCCCTCTCTTCTTTTAAGAAATGGGAAATTGATTGGCGTCTAGCCCATATCCGCCCTGATGAGGTCGAGGGTGCGCTGGCAGTTTTCGCGGACGGGGCCGAGCATATGCTCGCGCAGGTCCGCCATGCCGGGCAGGTCGGCGTATTCGTCCATGACCTCTTCCATGCAAATGGGTACCTCGTAGGCGAGGTCCATCATGGTCGCAAAGCAAAACTTCTCGGATAGCCCGGCATCGGTGAGCGCCGTCTCCAGCGCGGGGTCGCCCATACCGTGGTATCGGCGGATAGCACCTGGACCGATGCGCCCCACACGATTTTCGCCGCCAACGCTCATGGCAAGGCGCGCCCGGCGGCGCATGCGCTCATACGCCAAACCCGACGCGACATCGTACATGGGTGCGAGTGCCGCGTTTGTGCCTTTGCCTAGGATGAGCGAGTAGTTTTTAGCGTGTGCGTCAGGCGCTCCGATAATGGCGTTATAGAACAACATATAGGTAAAAAGCACAAGATTCATGTGGTGGGGGACTGTGTTAATCAGTCGTTCTTGGATGTCTCGTGTAGTCGGTCCTCCGTCGGCGGTGTATTTCTGGCTTGGCAATACACCGAGCGCCTGGCAAAAGTCCTCCTGATGCAGCCTTTCGATGCTTCCGCTGTTATTGACCATTCTGTCGTATCGTTCAACGACGAGTGCGGCTTCGTCTTCAAATGTGCAATAGGAGACGTTGGCAGTTGGAATGCCAACACGCCGAGCCGTTTTCATGCAGACGAATTCGTTTAAGGCCTGATGTTTGAACCCGACGACACCATTTTTGAAGATATGGGTAGTGGGGGATGACCCTAGACATTCGTACCATTGGCCATCATGCCAAGCTAGTGCAAATTTGCCTTGGTTGCCGCCCAGGGACCAGCTTTCGTTGGAGCCCATCCATGTCTCTCTTTCGTCATCGCGAATTGCTTTAAGCTTGTGAGCGATTTGAGAATTGGTAAGCGGGCGGTATGCGGAGACCCTGCCACGGACGGCGTCTAATTGATCGGCTCGACAAAACTGAACGGCCCCCGCGCAGTCAAGACCGATATGGCACAAGAGGGCGACGGGGTTGTTAGATGCAACATCATGCTCGGTGGCAATGGCGCGACGCTGCTCTTGACTGTCGGGCAAAAGGCCAAATAGGAACGGGCGGACGATGTTATGGCCATACGTGCGATTGGAAAGCGGCATTGTTAGCGATAGCGGTGCCCCGCGATAGGTTGGGGCGTATACAAAGCTGCAGAGTCCATGCTCGTCTTGCCGGAGAGTGCCTGCGATTTCGCCACAAATGAGGGTCGCAAGCTCCATTTCTGCCATTTATTTCACAACCTTACAGCCAAAGGAGAGGTCTGAAGTGTCGGTAAGGCCTTGCTCGGCTGCGATTTGGGCCAGCAAGGCACCATAGGAAGATGGCGCTCCTTGTCGAGCGGGTCGTCTGCCTACGCTTGGCTTTGGCAGGGCATTCGAGTTCGCGATAGGGAGGTCCGCTATCGTCGTTGGATGTTCGGAGGGCGATGCGATGGAGTCGTTATCGCTTTGCGCAAAGAGGCCTATGCCGAGTGCGTTAAAGACAGTCAGCAGCTTGTCGAGTCGAATGCCAGTGGCGTCGCCCAGCTCGAGCGATGCGAGCAGGCGCTCCGAAACACCGGCTTTTTTGGCGAGGGCGGCACGGGTGAGACCCTGAGCCTCGCGTGCCTGGCGCACATAGATGCCAGCTTGACGCGGTGTGGTGATGGGAAGGGTATCCACAGCGATCTCCTAACGTGCAGACTTTTGCATATCAGTATGACATGCAAAAGTCCGCACGAAAAGGCCTCATGCAAAACTCTGTATGAGGCCTTGTACTGGCGTTGAGTTTTGAGCGATTGTGTTTGGCGTTACAGCGCCAAAATTCCCAGGTGCTCAAGCAGGATCTCGAGCCCGATGAGGATAAGCACGACGCCGCCCACGATGGTGGCGGGTTTTTCGTAGCGCGCGCCAAAGGTGTGGCCGATCACTACGCCGGCGACGGAGAAGATAAAGGTCGTGATGCCGATGAGCGATACAGCGGGCATGATGTCGACCGAGAGCGCGGCAAATGAGATGCCAACGGCTAGGGCGTCGATTGAGGTGGCGATGGCGAGGATCATGTACTCGCCCAGGTCAATCTTTTCGGCATCCTTGCCGTCGCCTTCATCCTCGTCCTCGGTAAAGGCCTCCCACAGCATTTTGCCGCCAATGAAGGCGAGCAGGATAAAGGCGATCCAGTGGTCGATGGGGCCGATGATGCCCATAAACTGGCTGCCAAGCGCCCATCCGATCACGGGCATGCCGGCCTGGAAGCCGCCAAAGAACAGGCCGAGCACTACGGCGACCTTAAGGTTGATCTTCTTCATGCCAAGGCCCTTGCAGATGGATACGGCAAAGGCGTCCATCGAAAGGCCAACGGCGAGCAGCACGAGCTCTGCGAGTCCCATAGTCTGGCTCCCTCTCTGCGGGCGGGCCCGCGTGTACCTCTTGGGG
>CAUCXP010000267.1 GCA_958446785.1 uncultured Collinsella sp.
GAGGAGGCTCCTGCTGAGGAGACCGCTGAGTAGACAATCCGTCTGCATAGGCTATATTCGAGGGGTACGTTCGCGTACCCCTCTTTTTTTGTCGCGATACCGTTGATTGTTTGTTGGGAGCGCCCATGACCGCGCCGTCTGATTTCAATTCGATTCCTGAGCTCGATGCCACGCTTGTATTCCGTGTTGCCTATGATGGCTCGTCCTATAGCGGATTTGCCGAGCAGCCGGGCCAGACGACCGTTGCGGGCGAGTTACGCCGCGCTATCGAGACGCTGCTGCGCCGCCCGATCGATCTGACGTGTGCGGGTCGTACCGATGCCGGCGTGCATGCGGTGGCCCAGTACATTAGCGTGCCCGTAACGGACGCTGAGCTCGCGTGTACGCGCCGTAGGTGGCTGAGGGCTATGGATGCCCTCCTGCCCAAAGATATCGCCATAAACGAGGTCTACAAGGCCCGTAGGGGCTTTTCTGCCCGCTTTGACGCGCGGTCCCGTACGTATACGTACCGTATTGCCGATCGCGATGCGCGCCCCGTGCTCTCGCGCGGTGCGGTGTGGTGGCATCGCTATCCCCTCGACGTCGATGCGATGGCGGCCGCCTGCCCTGCGCTTTTGGGCGAGCAGAACTTTAAGAGCTTTTGCAAGGTTGCCTCTGCTGTGGGCAAGCCCACGCACCGCTGCGTGATGCGTGCGGAGTTTGGTCACGAGGTCGCTTTTGGCGAGGATATCCTGATCTTCACTATCGAGGGCAATGCGTTTTTGCACTCGATGGTGCGTACCATTGTAGGAACGCTCGTGGAGATTGGCATGCATCGTCGCGATCCCCAGTGGATGCGCGAGGTTATTGACGCCCGTGACCGAACCGCTGCGGGTCCCACGGCGCCTGCCTGCGGCCTTACGTTTATGGGTGTGGATTACGGCCCCGACGAGCTTGTCGTTCTCGACTAGGGGAGTGCTCGGCGCGTCCGTGCCTTGCACATACTATGTGTGAGCTGCGCGTGTGCAACATCTGTTCTTGGCGTGCAACATGTTAGGCGGCTCGTTGCTTTTATAGCTCGGGTGTACCATGAACGACAGTTTGATTTGGTGCTATCGAGAGGATGGAAAACTTGGTTCGACGTTGTTCGCATCCGCGACTTTCGGTGATCCTTGTGGTAGAAGGTTCGTCCAGCTATGCGATGCGTGCGCTCGAGAGTATCCAGAACCAAGACCTCTATGATTTGCAGATTGTCGTTGTCTGCCGCGATGCTGCGCCCGGTGTGCGCCATTCGCTTCAAGTTGCTGCCGACAGGGACATCCATATTGATTTGATTGACGTCGAGGACGCGAGGCGCGGCGCTTGTCTTCGTGCCGGTTTTGATGCCTCGCGCGGCTCTCAAATCATCGCCATGAACGCCGATGAGTGGTTTGCTCCGCAGGCCCTTTCCAAGATGGTCGATATCGCGTGCGATACTGCGGCAGACATTGTGCTCCCCTCGGTGTCGCTCGATCGATACGATGCGCATCGCGAGCGTCATTCGCGCGTCTTGGATGCTGCCTCTATTGCCATAGAAGACGAGTCTTCTATGGTGACTGGGCTGCCCCAGTTGATTTTGGGCGGCTTGGTTGCTCAAGTCTCTGGCGTGATGTACAGCCGTCCACTGTTTGAGGCATGTCTTTTGTGCGATAAGACGTTTCGCACGGTTGGGTTTATGGCGTGCGCGCTCTCGCAGGCACAGCGCGTCTCCGGATGCGGCGACGCTTGTTTCCACGCGGCGGCGCCTAAGCTTACAGATGCCTTTGATCCCACCATGTATGCCAAGGTATCCGATGACGCCCGGGCGCTCGACGAGCTTGCGGACTCACTCTCGGAAGCAGATAGCGGTGGTCGGCTCAAGCTGGCAAGCCAAAAGTTCTACTTTGCCGGACTGGTCGCCTGCATCGAGAATTTGTGTCTGAGCCCGCATGGAGTGTCGTCAATCGAGCGTTCCGCCCGCATGCGTGATATGCTCGAGGCGCCTCGAACCCGTCAGATGGTCGCCGCGCTCAAGGATAACCATCGGGGACTCGGTCTGTTGTTTGGGCCGATCGCCAGCGCCAAGCCCGCGCGCTGCGTGATGTGTACGCATCTGGCAGCTTTTCTTAACCGGACGGGCGCAAAAACCGCCTAAACGGCTCATTACGAAACAAACTTGCATAGAATTGTTTCGAAATGCGTTCTTATACACAAAAGCCTTCAAATAGCGTTAAACTATTCAATCACTGATTGATTGTCTCCGCCATCTTTTGGAGAGAGGGTTTGTATGGCTAAAAAACGCAATGGGCGCCAGGATGCCATTAGAGATATTGTGCGCAATAAGGATGTCCGCACGCAGCGCGTGCTGGTCGATGAGCTCCGTGCTATGGGCTTTGATTGCACGCAGGCGACTGTCTCTCGCGATATTGCCGATATGGGGCTGCGTAAGCTCCCTGAGGGCATCTATGTTCTGGCAGAGGACCTGCACCTGCAGCGTATGGTTTCCGAGCTCGTAACGGGCGTTCTGCGTACCGATAATCTGGTTATGATCAAGGCTCAGCCTGGCACGGCTTCCGGCATCGCCGCCGCCGTTGATGCGGCAGAGTTGCCCGATGTGCTTGGCTCGCTTGCCGGCAACGATACGATTTTGGTTATTGCCCAGACGGCCGCGGACGGCGAGCGCCTC
>CAUCXP010000268.1 GCA_958446785.1 uncultured Collinsella sp.
TCAGGCGCGAATCGAGCGGTTCAATCACACCGAGCGGACCGGCGGTCTGGTACGTGCCCACCACGCTTATAGCTGCGCGCTCAACCACGCCCTCGATCACGGCGCGACGCTCGCCATGCGGGCTGTTCTTAATGCTCACGGCAACGGTATCGCCGTCCATGATCTCACGCTTGCCGCGACCCATGACCTTGTAGTCGCCATTCTCGGTTATGACATAGGCACTGTGCTCATGGAGCTGCACGCGCCCGGTCAGGCTCGGACGGCGTTCGCTGCGCACCGGCCCGCGCTTATTGCGAGCTCCACGCTTATGCTTGTTATTGCGCCCCATGGCGCCTCCTTGCTATCGATTGCGAACTCCAAAGAGTCTACCCAAATGATTCGCTTTCCTGCCGTCCCCTAGGGATCAAAAAACGGGCCGCCCCATAAGAGACGACCCGTTGGAAGGGTGAATTCCAGGCATGCCTACACGCGCAGGTAGCGGCGCATGGCGATGGCAGAACCAAAGAGACCGATAATCACGCCGACCAGAATCAGCGCAGCATAGGTCACCAGGTAGTACTGCATCGGCAGGGCAAACGACATCCAGCCGATGCTCTCCTGCAGACGCGGAATCATCAGATTGCGCAGCAGCTCCAGAACACCGATGGAAAGCAGCGAGCCCAAAATGGCCTGCAGTACGCCCTCGGTGATAAACGGGCCGCGAATGAAGCCGTTGCTGGCGCCGACCAGACGCATAATCGCAATCTCACGACGACGCGCCGTGATGGACAGGCGAATCGTGTTGTTGATGAAGATGAATGCGATAAAGGTCAGAAGGCCAACGAGCACCACGGCGGCGATGCGGATGTAGTTGGTCACCTGGAACAGGCGGCTCACTTCCTCCTGGCCGTACAGCACGCTCGCGTTGACGTCGCCGTCATCCGCGATCTTCTGGAAGTCGGCGTTCTTCTTGAGCTTCTTTGCCGTGCTCTCGACCTGAGACGGGTCATCCATCTCAATGGCGAAGGAGGCGGGCAGCGGGTTCTGGCCGTCGAGCGCGCTCATGGTGGCGTCGGCGTTACCCGACATCTTGCTCGTGTACTCGGCCAGCGCGTCGTCCTTGTCCTTATAGGTCACGGACTTCACGTTACTCCACGTTTTGAGCTCGGCCTCAAAGGCCTGAACATCGGCCTGATCGGCGTCATCGCTAATGAACGCGTTGATGACAACCTGATCCTCGACGGTGCCGATCACGGAGTTCAGCATCGCGGAGCCCATGATGAACAGGCCGATGATAAACAGCGAAAGGAAGATCGTGATGACGGCGCCGAGCGAGGTAGTCCAGTTACGGAAGAAGTGGCTGATTGCCTCTTTGAAGGAGTAGCCCACGTTAGTTGGTGCCATAGTTGCCGTAACCTCCCCTCTCCTGGTCGCGGATAACGTGGCCGCCCTCGAGGGCAATCACGCGACGGTGCATGCTATCGACCATCTCGCGGTCGTGCGTGGCGACGATCACGGTGGTGCCGGTGCGGTTAATGCGCTCGAGCAGCTTCATGATGCCCAGCGAGATCGCCGGGTCGAGGTTACCCGTGGGCTCGTCGCAGATCAGCAGCGGCGGACGGTTGACCATAGCGCGGGCGACGGCAACGCGCTGCTGCTCGCCACCGGAAAGCTGGTCGGGCAGCGAGTCCATCTGATCGGCCAGACCGACCAGACGCAGCACCTCGGGCACCTGGCTGCGAATGACGCCCTTGGGCTTGCCGATGCACTGCAGAGCAAACGCCACGTTTTCGTAGGCGGTTTTTTGCGGCAGGAGCTTAAAGTCCTGGAACACGGCGCCAATCTGGCGGCGCAGGAACGGAACCTTGCGGTTCTTGATCTTCATGAGGTCCTGACCGGCAACCAGGATGCGACCGCTCGTCGGCTTGACGTCGCGGTTGAGCGTCGACAGCAGCGTGGTCTTACCCGAGCCGGAGTGACCGACCAGGAAGACGAACTCGCCCGGATAGATCTCGATGTTGATGTCGTCGAGTGCAGGCTTGTTGGGCTGTGCCGGATAGATCTTGGTGACATGCTCCATAAGGATGACGGGCTCGACACCGGCCTGCTTGGCCATCTTCTTGCGGCTGGCCTGCGGATCGATGGGCGCAAACACCGACGTAAAATCGGGGTTGTTGAGCGCGTTATCGAGGCTTGCGACCTCGGCTGCCTGATCGCTCTCGACCACCGGGGCAGCAGGCTGCGTGGGATCGGGAATAGCGGCAAAGAGGCCAGACTGCGCAGGCTGAGGAGCCGGTGTCGCAGGAGCCATGGGGTCGGGAATGCCGGCCATGCTAGGCTGCGGCGCGGCGGCGCCAGCCTGAGGCTGCTCCACGCGAGCGGTCACAGCCTGAACGGGCTCAAAACCCGCCGTGCCGGAAAGCGCAGCATCGCTGGTGGGATTGTAGGCAAAGGGATCGGATGCCGGCTGTGCCTGATCTGCCGGCTGAGCGGGGGCCTGAGCAACAGGCTGGCCCTCTGAATCCGGAGTGGCGAAACGACTGCCCTGGACGCCTGTCTGCGTCTTGGGGGCATCATCGCCCGCACCGGAGGTACGGAAGTGGTTACCCACTGGTGCTCCTTATCGTCGTGCGTTTAAACTACATGAGCGCTTTGTATTTTAGCAGCATTAGCTTTGCTGCACATAAGAAGCATGG
>CAUCXP010000269.1 GCA_958446785.1 uncultured Collinsella sp.
GGCGGGTTGACCTTGAGCGAGGTGTTGTAGGTCTCGTCCAGATCGTTCTCGGTCAGGAACATGTGGTGCGGGGTGGCCTCGCAGGTAACCTGAACGCCAGCGGCCTTGCCGGCACGCACGATCTCCAGGCCATGGGCGGTGGAGATGTGCTGGATGTGCAGCTTGGCACCGGTCAGCTTGGCGATCTCGATGTCGCGGGCGATCTGGAGCTCCTCGCCGGCAGCCGGCCAGCCCTCGAGGGCCAGACGGGTCGAGACCTTGCCCTCGTTGATCTGGCCGTGGCCGACCAAGTCCTCGTCCTGGCAGTGGCTCATAAAGACCTTGCCGAACATCTTGCCGTAGTCCATGCAACGACGGAGCATGCCCGCGCCCTGCACGCCGCGACCGTCGTCGGTGAAGGCGACGGCGCCGTGGGCGACCATATCGCCCATCTCGGACATGGCCTCGCCCTTAAGACCGCGGGTCATGGCGCCCGACGGATAGACGCGGCAGTGACCGACCTCGGCAGCACGGGACTTTACGAACTCCACGACGGTACCGTTATCGGTGACGGGATCGGTGTTGGGCATGGAGCACACGCCGGTAAAGCCGCCCTTGGCAGCTGCGCGGGTACCGCTCTCGATGTCCTCTTTGACCTCGTAGCCGGGCTCGCGAAGGTGAACGTGCATATCCACCAGGCCGGGGACGAGGTACTTGCCGGAAAGGTCGCGGACCTCGGCTCCCTCGACGGCGAGATTCTCGCCGACCTCGGCGATCTTGTCGCCGTCAATCAGGACGTCAACGACACCGTCAAGCTCGACGGACGGGTCGACGACGTGGGCATTCTTAAGAAGCAAGGCCATTATCGGCACCTCCAAGCAGCAGATACAGGATAGCCATACGCACGCAGATACCGGCGTAGACCTGCTCCAGGATGACGGAGCGTTGCGGGTGGTCGGCCATATAGGAGTCGAACTCGACGCCGCGGTTGATGGGGCCCGGGTGGCAGATGATCGCATCGGGCTTCATGAGCTTCTCGCGGTCCTTGGTCAGGCCGAAGAGCCTGTGGTACTCACGAATGGTCGGGAACGGTGCGCCCTCGAGGCGCTCCTGCTGCACGCGCAGCATGTAGACGACGTCCAGCTCGGGCAGGACGGAATCGAGATCACTCGTCACGTGGTCGCAGCCCAGGACCTCGGGTTCCGGAGGCAACAGCGTGCCGGGGGCGACGGCATAGGTCTCGCAGCCCATGATCTTAAGAGCGGGGATCAGCGAGCCGCAGACGCGGGAGTGCGCGATATCGCCGACGACGGCGACCTTCAGACCGTGGAAGTCACACTTGTGCTCCCAGATGGTGTACAGGTCGAGCAGGGCCTGCGTGGGATGGTTGTGCTTGCCGTCACCGGCGCAGATGACGCTCGCGGGCGAGTTCTGCGTGACGATGTAGGGAGCACCGGCGTGCTTATCGCGCACGACGATGCAGTCGATCTTATAGGCGTTGAGGGTCTCGACGGTGTCGACGAGGCTCTCGCCCTTGACCGTGGAGGTCGAGGAGCCGCCAAAGTTGAGGCTGTCGGCCGAAAGACGCTTCTCGGCGAGCTCGAAGGAGCTGCGGGTGCGCGTCGAGGGCTCGTTGAACATGTTGACGATGGTCTTGCCCTTGAGCGTGGGGACCTTCTTGATGGCACGCTCGTTGACCTCGGAGAACGCCTTGGCGGTCTCGAGGATGAGCTTGATGTCCTCTTCGGAGTACTCGGTAATGTCGATCAGGTGCTTATGGTTGAACGCCACGGTACTACTCACCTCCCAGCGGCGCGGAGCCCACGTGGGAACCCGGCGCGACGTCGTTAATCTCGACGGCGGTGTGGCCGTCGACTTCCTTCATATATAGGTGCACGTTCTCCTCATGCGACGAGGGAACGTTCTTGCCGACAAAGTCCGGCGAGATGGGGAGCTCGCGGTGCCCGCGGTCAACGAGGACTGCCAGCTCAATGCGGCTCGGACGGCCCAGGTCCATGACGGCGTCGAGAGCGGCGCGGATGGTACGACCCGTATAGAGGATGTCGTCCACCAGCACGACGCGCTTGCCGTCGACGCTGAAGGGAATGTTGGTAGCGTGGATCGCGGGAGCGAAATTGGTCGCATAGTCATCGCGGTAGAAGCTGATGTCGAGGCTGCCGAGCGGAACGTCGACGCCCTCGATCTCCTTGATCTCCTCGGCGAGCTTCTTTGCCAGAAGGTCGCCGCGCGTGACGATGCCGACCAGAGCGAGGTCTTCACAGCCCTCGTTGCGCTCGAGAATCTCGTGCGCGATGCGGGTCATCGCTCGATTGACGGCGGTCTCGTCCATGATGACCGCCTTGGGGGAAGTCGTGCCCATCGATCTCCTTCCTCACATGTCTTGACTGCTGACACAGTCAAAAAAATAGATGCCCGACCGCTTAAAGCGGACCAGACACCCACAGGAAGGGCTGCTCTTTGGCAGCTATGTAATTCCATGTGGGCATCTCGTACCCCTTTAATGGTCAAGGGATAGTGTAGCCAACCTCGAGCTTAATTGCGAGCATTAATACAGAGCAATCCGTAAACGGAGCCCAATGCTCAATAAACCTATATATATTTGTGGGACGAGCTTGAAAACGCACGCACGAGCTGGCATAATCCCCTCTGCTGCACGCAAATCGGATCTACGT
>CAUCXP010000270.1 GCA_958446785.1 uncultured Collinsella sp.
ACACGGTTGAGGACCTCTACGCCGATCCTGGCATCGACGCCGTCTACATCACTACCCCGCACAACACTCATATCACCTATCTGCGCGCTGCCCTGGCAGCCGGCAAGCACGTGCTCTGCGAGAAGGCCATTACCCTCAATTCCGCTGAACTCGATGAGGCCCGTGCCATTGCCGCCGAGCACAACGTGGTCCTTATGGACGCTACCACGGTGCTCCACATGCCCTTGTATCAAGAGCTGCGTCGCCGCATGGATGCCGGCGAGTTCGGCCGCATGAACCTCGCTCAGCTCAACTTTGGTAGCTACAAGGAGTACGGCGACCTGACCAACCGTTTCTACAATCGCAACCTTGCCGGCGGTGCCATGCTCGATATTGGTGTGTATGCCCTGTCCGTCATGCGCCTGTTTATGGCGAGCCAGCCCGCCGAGGTCGTGTCTCTAGGCAACACCTGCGAGACTGGAGTCGATGTTGCGGGCGGCATCGTCTGCCGCAATGCCGAGCAGCAGCTGGGCGTCGTGAGCCTTACGCTTCACTCCAAGCAGCCCAAGCGCTCGGTCATCAGCTTTGACAAGTGCTACATCGAGGTCAACGAATATCCGCGTGCCGATCACGCGACCATCGTGTGGACTGCGGACGGCCACCGCGAGGAGGTCCACGCAGGCACCGAGGCTTACGCCCTGTGTTATGAGATGGCCGATCTTGAGAAGGCCGTTGCCGGCGACGACTCCAAGCGCGAGCTTCTGGATTATGCTTCTGATGTTATGGAGCTTATGACCAAGTTTCGCGCCGATTGGGGAGTCGTGTACCCCGAGGAGGAGTAAGCGATGCTTGCGGAAGATAGGCTCAACGCAATCGTGTCGATGGTGCAGCAGACGGGCTCGGTTACCGTACCGGAGCTTGCTGAGGCCCTGGGCGTGACGGCGTCTACCATTCGGCGCGACCTGCAGACGCTCAATCGCGCACACCGTATCGCCAAGGTGCACGGTGGGGCGACGAGCCTTGAGCGCGCGCACGTGACGCGCGACCTAACGCTTAATGAGCGCAGCGATCTCCATAACGACGACAAGGAACGTATCTGCGCCCGTGCGGCGGCGCTGGTGGAGCCCGAGAGCTTTGTGTACATCGACTCGGGCTCGACGACGCTCAGGCTCATCGAGCATCTTCCACACCTTGAAGGTGTCACCTATGTGACTGATTCCGTGCTCCATGCTCAGCATCTCGCTTTGCGCGGCATGCGTACCGTGGTGCTGGGCGGCGAGCTCAAACCCGAGACCGAGGCGCTCGTTGGCCCCGATGCCTTGGCAACCTTAGACCGTTACAACTTCAACTGCGGCTTTTGGGGCTCTAACGGCATTGCCGCCGAGCAGGGCTTCACGGCGCCCGATATCGAGGAGGCGCAAGTAAAGCGTATCTCGATGCGCCATACGGCCAAGCGCTTCGTAATCTCGGACGCCAGTAAATTTGGCATGGTGGCGCCCGTCAAGTTCGCGGACTTCCGCGATGCAACGATTATTACCGCAGGCGAGGTCCCCGCCAAGTACCGGGCAATGGACAACGTCATCACGGTCTAGCAGCAGGGGACGGGCTAAGGCCAAAACCACCACAAAGGTGCCTGTCCCCATTGTGGTGGTTAGTAACGAAAACCGAGTAGTTTTCTCAATAGAAAAGCGGCAACGTCCATCACGGACGTTGCCGCTTTCGTCGTCTACTGTTTCTGTCTAAGTCTGTAACAACTGGACCGTTAAAAGTGGGATAGGTGTTACAGATTGAGATGCTTCCGAACCGCGCCGTCCCTTTGTCTCAATCTGTAACATCTGAGACCGATTTTGCCGAGTTACTGTTACAGATTGAGACTATTCCCTTGAGGGAATTCGAATGTCTTGATCTGTAACAGATAGACCGCAAAATGGGCTTCAGCTGTTACAGATCGAGATGTTTGGGAATCCGGCAGGGCCATCGCGGCAAAACCACCACAAAGGTGCCTGTCCCCTTTGTGGTGGTTTAGGGCTCCCAGGGGCAAGGGGCTTCGATGTGGATGTGCTCGCCGGTTACGGGATGCGTAAAGGACACGCTGTGGGCGTGGAGCATCAGGCCGCAGGGATGTGGCGTGCCGTAAAGGTCGTCGCCTACCAGGGGATGACGCTCGCTCGCCAGATGCACGCGAATCTGATGCTTGCGGCCGGTGAGTAACTCGACATCGATATACGAGCGCGTGGGCAGACCACAACGGCTCTTAAGACGCTTGAGCACCTTCACGCGCGTTTGAGACGGCTTGCCGCTGGCGCCGACGCGCATCTTTCGGCTGTCGTGCCGGTCGCGGGCGATGGGCTTGTCGATGAGCTTCTCGTTCCAGTCGATCTTGCCCTCGGCCAGCGCCAGATAGTGCTTTTCGAAGGCGTGGTCGATGATCATCTGGTCAAAGGCGGGCTGCGTCTGCTTGTCGAGCGAGAACAGCACCACGCCGGTGGTGTCGCGGTCCAGGCGGTTGAGCGGCTGCATGTCGGTCGCGGCAAAGCCGTCGCCCATCGCCAGCAGCAGGTCGCTGGCGTAGTCGGTGAGCGTGCGCTCGCCGGTGCCGTCACCGTGGACGATCATGCCGGCGGGCTTGTCGATGGCCATGAGCCAGGCGTCGCAGTAGAGGACTTGAGGTTCTTCGTTCAC
>CAUCXP010000271.1 GCA_958446785.1 uncultured Collinsella sp.
CCACGGGCAGCAGCACGCCATTGATGACCTGCGAGGTCATCATAATCTGGAACAGATCGACGCCGGGCATAAGCACCAGCACGGCAGAGATACCGATGATGGCCGTAATGATGCCGCGATAGACCGGGGCCTCGTCCCAGCTGCGGTCGGCACCGCGCTCCCAGCCAAATGCCTCGCAGATAGCGCTCGACGTAACGCCCGGCAGCACGCAGGCGGCCAAGAAGCTCGCCGCGACCAAGCCCGAGGCAAACAGTACCGTGGACCACTGACCCGCAATAGGCTCCAGCGCGCGGGCAGCATCGGCGGCATCGCTAATCTGAATACCCGCCGGGAACAACACCGTACCGGTCGTGATGATAATAAAGCCGGCAATGACATCGGCAGCAAGCGAGCCGCTCACGGTATCAATACGCTGCAGCACGATGTCGTCCTCGCCCGCGTTCTTATCGACCACGTTGTTCTGAGCCAAAAAGATCATCCACGGTGCGATGGTGGTACCGATCGTTGCGACCACGAGCGACACGTAGCTGGGGTCGTTTTGAATATTGGGGACGACCAAGTCGACCGCGACCTCGCCCCAGTTGGGGCCGGCCATAAACGCGGCGACGATGTAGGTCACGAACACGCAGCTTACCAGCAGCAAAATCTTCTCGATGCGCTGAAAGCTACCCGACATGGTAAGCATCCACACCAGCAGCGCCACGAGCGGCACCGAAATGCTCGCCGGCACGCCAAACAGAGCAAGGCCACTCGCGATACCCGCAAACTCCGAAATGGTCACAGCCGTGTTGGCGATCAACAGCGCCGCCATAGCAAGTACACTCTTGCGCACGCCAAAGCGCTCGCGAATGAGCGATGCCAGGCCCTTACCCGTGACGCAGCCGCAGCGCGCCGCGGTCTCCTGCGTCACGATGAGCAGCACAGTCATGACGGGAAGCATCCAGAGCATCTTGTAGCCATAGCTGGCGCCCGCACTGGAATACGTTGCAATGCCGCCGGCGTCATTGCCCGAAAGCGCCGCCAGCAGACCGGGGCCCATAGCGCCAAAGATGGCCGCGATGGTCAGCTTTTGCTTGGTGCCCGACTTTTGCTTGGTATTTTGCACGCGACCACCTAACCCATGACTGACATGGCGAGCAGCACCGCGGCGATGCAATACGCCACACACGAGATCATGACGGCAATGACGTTCATGGCGGTGCCCGACGTGTTGAGGTCATGCTCGTCACGCCAGAACAGCACCATCAGGTAAATCACGGCGCTCATGTTGCCAACCAGGCAAATGATGGCAGCGATATTAAAGCACCCGGTAAAGAGTTGCTCCTCAAACATGGGCGCATCGGGGAATGCAGCGGTGCGCACCAGCTGGGCGCACAGGTAGGTCACGAGTGACAGAATCAGGCCCATGCCCGTGCTCTGGAAGAAGAATCCCAGATACGGCTTGGGCTCGTCGTCGTGACCGTCATACTCCAGGAAGTAGTTCTTGACGAACGACACCATGCGCGAGGCCGCCAGCAGCACGAGCGGCATGGCGCACATGGGAAACACCACCAGATGCGCGGAGCCGAGCGCCGTTCCCAGCACGGTCGCCATGATGCACGACGCGATGCCCCATACAACAACCCAGTACTGGCGATGCACGAACCAGCTGAGCACGTTCGTCGAGTCGTCGGACGCGCTGTCACCCGAGCCGACACCAGCGATCTGCAGGTCCTCCTGATGCTCCTCGGCGATAACGTCCATGGCGTCGTCGAAGGTCACGATACCAAGGATATGACGGTTCTCGTCGCAGACAGGGATGGCAACCAGGTCGTACTTGGTCATCTCGTCCGTCACGTCTTCCTGGTCCTCGTCGGGCGACACATAGACCAGGTCGCGATAGGCCAGCTGACCCAGCGTGGCGTCGCGGTCGGCTACGATCAGCGTGCGCAGCGAAAGCACGCCGGTCAGCATGCCGCTCGGATCCTCGGTATAGACGTAGTAGACGCTCTCGAAGTCCTCGTCGAGCTCGCGAATCGCCTCGATGGCGTCACCGACCGTTGCCGTGGCGGGCAGGGAGACAAACTCCGAGGTCATGATGCGGCCGGCGGTGTTGTCCTCATACCCCAGCAGGTTACGAATCGCCTTCTCCTCCTTGACGCCCATCAGGCGCAGGAGCTTCTCGGCCTTCTCGTAATCGAGCTCGTCGATCAGGTCGGCTGCATCGTCCGGGTCCATCATGGCCAGCATCGACGATGCGTCCGTGTCGGACAGGCCCTCGAGCATCTCGGTCATAAGCTCGTCGTCATCGAACTCCGAGATGGCCTCGGCGGCCTGGGCAGTATCGAGCTGCGCAAACACCTGCGCACGTAGGCGCGGGTCGAGCTGCTCGATAATGTCGGCGATGTCGGCAGGGTGCAGCTCGCCGAGCGTCTTGTGCGACACCGAGAGTTGGATGTTTTTAGTCGAGCGGTCGAGCAGGTCCATGTAGGACCAAGCGATGATGTCCTCACTGAGCGGCTTGCCCAGGTGCTTCATAAAGCCTTCGACGATATGCTCGAGTGCGGGGCTGATGGCGCGTAGCAGACCGCGGGCACCGACCTCGGCGCCCAGCAGGCGCAGCTGGTTTTCGCCCGACATGGAAAACTTGATGTCGTTT
>CAUCXP010000272.1 GCA_958446785.1 uncultured Collinsella sp.
ATGATCGACACCGAGCACGTTAAATGCGACACCTGTACTGCCCCCGAGCCCATGGAGCTCGACGCCAGCGACGAGGCTTCGCGCGGCTGGCCCACCGTGGACATCGAGACCAACCCCTACAAGGGCCAGTTCCCGCTGTTCCAGCAACACCCCGAGATCGCCTTCCTCGATAGCGCCGCCACCGCGCAGCGCCCTGCCTGTGTGCTTGACGCCGAGCGCGACTTCTATCAGCGCATGAACGCCAACCCCCTGCGCGGCCTGTACTCGCTGTCCGTCGAGGCCACCGACGCCATCGCGAAAGTCCGCCAGCAGATCGCCGACGTCATCGGCGCCCCCAACGCCAACGAGGTCGTCTTCACCCGCAACACGAGCGAATCGCTCAACCTGGTCGCCAAGAGCTTTGCGCCCACGGTGCTAGAGCCCGGCGACGAGGTCGTCATCACTATCATGGAGCACCACTCCAACCTGATTCCGTGGCAGCAGGTCTGCCGCGAGACCGGCGCCAAGCTCGTCTACCTCTATCCCACCAAGACCGGCCAGCTCACGACCGAGGAGGTTCTGGCCAAGGTTGGCCCCAAGACCAAGATCTTGGCCGTGGGTCAGGTCTCCAACGTGCTGGGCGTCGAGAACCCCGTCAGGAACCTCGGCAAGCTCGTGCACAAGTACGGCGGCTATCTGGTTGTCGACGGTGCGCAGTCGCTGCCACACATGCCGGTCGATGTGGCCGACCTGGGCGCCGACTTCTTTGCCTTTAGCGCGCACAAGGCCATGGGCCCCATGGGCATCGGCGTGCTGTGGGGCAAGATGGACCTGCTCAACGCCATGCCGCCCATGCTCACCGGCGGCGAGATGATCGATTCAGTCACCGAGCAGGACGCCGTCTGGGCTCCTGTCCCCGAGAAGTTCGAGGCGGGTACGCAGGACGCCGCCGGCATCTTCGCCACGGGTGCGGCACTCGACTACCTGGTCAACACGGTGGGTTACGAGAACATCCAGGCCCGCGAGCAGGCACTCGTCCACTATCTGATGGGCGAACTCATGCAGCTCGACTTTGTCCAGATCATCGGCTCCATCTATTGGGATAACCACCACGGCGTCGTGAGCTTTAACGTCCGCGGCATCCACCCGCACGACGTCGCGAGCATCATGGACATGGACGGCGTCTGCATCCGCGCCGGTCACCACTGCGCACAGCCGCTGCTCACCTGGCTGGGCGTCGAGAACCTCGCCTGCTGCCGCGCCAGCGTGGCCTTCTACAACGACAAGGCCGATATCGACAAGTTCATCGCCGGCCTGCATCACGTTTGGAGCACGTTCAATGGGTAACCTCTACACCTCCACCACGTTTATGGAGCATAACTCGCACCCCGACTATAAGTACGAGATGGATTCCCCCACGCACGAACACGACGGTATCAACCCCAGCTGCGGAGACGAGCTCACCTTGCAGCTACGTGTCGAGAACAACGTGATCGAGGAGGCCTCCTTCACCGGCCACGGCTGCGCCATCAGCCAGGCCTCGGCCGACATCATGGCCGACCTCATCACCGGCGAGACCGTCGAGGAAGCTCACCGCCTGGCAGAGCTCTTCCTCGCCATGATCCGTGGCGAGAAGCTCTCCGAGGAGGACCTGGAAGACCTGGACGAAGCCGCCCAGCTCCAGGACATCTCGCACATGCCCGCCCGCGTCAAGTGCGCCGAGCTCGCCTGGCGCACCCTCGACGGCATGCTCGAGGGGCAAGCAAACCAGTAGCGTATGCCCCGAATCCAAGGTTTTTGATTGCCGAGCCGCCCGATACGGGCGGCTCTGTTTTTTCTAATGAGCGCGAACGCACAAAGTCCGCGCGTCCGGCACCCCGTCTGTCATTTACCACACAGCCAGACGCGAACACGGGCGTTTTCCACAGCACCAAAGGCCTGCGGCAGGGCCACGAGCACGCCTAGCATCGTCCCATGCCCCATCCAGCTGGGCTCCGATTCGCTTCGCGCCTGCTGCAGACGGGTCCCATAGGGAGCGGCGTGCATTTTTGCGAGTATTCAGCACGCCAAGCTGTGTGTATACGCATCGAAAGCGTTAATCAACGTCTCCAGGCGCATATATAGTGCGTTTTAGAACAAGCATCGTGGTCTCAGGGGCGCAAACATGAGCTTCGGGAGCGCATCGGCAGGCATAAATAGCTTCGGGGCCCGTATGTTGCAAAATTGCGACGGTAGTGGCAGTACCGCGATGCTGAAAACTCCATTTTTTGCACGGCGCAGATGGGGGTAGGCACGGGCAAACCCGGACTGAGCCCTTATTTTATGCAAGATGGCGATTGTTCTATGCATATTAAGAAGTGCAGTTACCGCACCAAGCTTTTGAACGCTTGTTGCGGCGTATAGACGACCCCATCTGCGGTGTACAGGCGACCCTACATCACGTTTCCGCCAGTCCGCATCGCCGTCCGCGCGCGGGCACGCACAATACGAGAGACGGTACTTTTGCCAATCCCGGTATAGCGCTCAATCTGGCGCACCGTGAAACCGGCATCGTGTAATCCAACAATAACGGTATCGCGCCGCGCCGGCGGTGCGGCTTTAACCCCGCAGAGCGGAACCCCGAGACTCTTCGCCATCTTGTCGGCAAAGGCGTG
>CAUCXP010000273.1 GCA_958446785.1 uncultured Collinsella sp.
GATGTGGTGCCCTATGCCCACACCGCGGGCGAGCACCTGGCCGTGCTCAAGCAAGCCCTGCCGTTTTCGCTGAGCGACGAGCAGGAGGCCGCGTTCCAAGACATCCTGCATGATATGTGCGATGGCGGGCGAGTGATGAACCGGCTGCTGCTGGGCGATGTCGGTACCGGTAAGACCGCCGTTGCCGCCTGCGCGCTGGCTGTGGCTGCCGATAGCGGCACGCAGGCCTGCGTTATGGCGCCCACGGGCGTTCTGGCGCTCCAATATGCCGATAAGACTGGCCCTCTGCTCTCGCAGGCCGGCATGTCCTGGGCGCTTCTGACGGGCGCCACGCCGGCCGCAGAGCGCGAGCGCATCCATGCCCAGCTGGAATCGGGCGAGCTTGACGTGCTCTTTGGCACCCATGCGGTGCTTTCGGATAACGTTGCGTTCAAGCATCTGTCGCTCGTGGTCATCGACGAGCAGCACCGCTTTGGCGTAGGCCAGCGTAACGCCCTGCGTGCCAAGGGTCCCGGTGCGGACCTGCTCGTTATGACGGCAACGCCCATCCCGCGTACGCTGGCGCTTTCGGTCTACGGCGATCTGGACACGAGCATCATCCGCCATCGGCCCGTCCCTGGCGCTGGCGTGACGACACGCGTGCTCACCGAGTCGAGCCGCGACCTCGCCTATGGCGCCATCCGCGAGGCGCATGAAAAGGGTCAGCAGGCCTACGTGATTTGCCCGCTCGTGGAGCCGAGTGATTCGGCCGATGAGCTGGAAGACGTACCTGGTATCGCCCGCGACGACGAGGGCCGCGTGACGGTCCCCGTGCCGCTGCACGATACGGCGACCGAGCTCGATCGCCTGCGTCTGGCGTTGCCGGGTTTTGTCATCGAGCGCCTTCACGGCCGCATGCCGGCGGGGGAGAAGGATCGTGTGATCGACGCCTTCAAGCGTGGCGAGATCGACGTGCTCGTCTCGACTACGGTGGTCGAGGTGGGCGTCGACGTGCCTAACGCCACCGTCATGGTCATCGAGAACGGCGAGCGCTTTGGTTTGGCTGCCCTGCACCAGCTGCGCGGTCGTGTGGGCCGCGGCAGTGTGTCGGGCACGTGCCTGGTCATGACGCACTCCAAGGGCAACGGCGGCGCTTCGGCAGCGCAAGATCGCCTGCAATCGCTCGAAAAAACCTCGGATGGCTTTACGCTCGCCCAGATGGACCTGCGTCTGCGCCACGAGGGCGAAATCCTGGGGTACCGCCAGCATGGCGGTGTGACCCTGCGCTTTGTCGACCTGGATGCCGACGAGGAGCTGATCGAATGGGCCCATTTGGACGCGGTCGAGCTCTTGCGGTATGCTTGCAACCTTGACTCCGTGGCGACGCGCCCCCTGCGCGATGCGGTCGCCATGCGTTATCGACATATCTTTAAGGAGGTCAGCGGAGGATGAGAATCATCGGCGGCGAATGGCGCGGTCGTAAGATCGAGGAGCCCCGTGGTCGCGATGTCACCCGCCCCACGACTGATCGCGTGCGCGAGGCGTGCGCATCTATGGTCATGTCGGCATTCGACTTCGATTTGGACGAGGTTCGTGTGCTGGACGCCTTTGGCGGCTCCGGTGCCTTAGGGTTAGAGATGCTCTCTCGTGGGGCCCGCTCGCTCACGACGTTTGAGATCGATCGCAACGCCGCGCGGCTCATTACCAAGAATATCGAGTCGCTCTGCCGCGACCGTGCGCGTTGGCGCGTGGTCACGGGCGACATGCTGGCGAGTGCCTCGCGCGGTCGTGTACCGGGCGGGCCCTTTGATCTGGTCCTGCTCGACCCGCCCTATGCTTTTGGCGCCGAGCCGGTCGAGGAACTGCTGCAGAATCTGGCCCAGCAGGGTCTGCTTGCACCTGGCGCTTATGCCCTGTTTGAGCATGCTGCCGCCGATGCGGGCGCGCATCCGGCAGACTTTGAGACTGTACGTGAGAAGCGCTACGGCATTACCTCGGTCGACCTGCTTCGTTGGGCCGGCGATGACGATGGTGAGGGCGATAGCGCCGGCGCAGATGCCGAGAACAACGATGCCACGACGTTTCAGGAGGACGTCCATGAATGACACCATCAACCGCGTGATCGTCCCGGGCACCTTCGATCCCATCACGTTTGGCCATATCGATGTGATCCGCCGCGCCCGTCGTATCTTTCCCAGCGTGATCGTCGCTGTTGCCGAGTCGCAGGGTAAAAACGGCGTGGGCACCACGTTTATGCTCGATGAGCGCGTGGCGCTGGCCAGCGAGGCGCTCGGTGATATCGACGGCGTCGAGGTCCTGCCCTTTACCGGCCTCTTGGTCGACTTCGCTCGCGAGCAGGGGGCGGGGGCCGTTGTCAAGGGCCTGCGCGCCATGACCGACTTTGAGTACGAGCTGCAGCAGGCAGACCTCAACTATCGCCTGGATAACGAGCTGGAGTCCATCTTTGTCATGAGTGCGCCGCAGTACGGCTATATCTCGAGCTCGGTCGTTCGCCAGATCGCCTCACTCGGCAGCGATGTATCGACGTTTGTCCCGCCCAACGTGGTCGAAGCGCTCAGACATCGCTTTTCGTGACGTTTTTTATTGCCTGGTGGCATGTGGTAAACTAGCACGATGATATGTTACCTATGA
>CAUCXP010000274.1 GCA_958446785.1 uncultured Collinsella sp.
AGTGCTTTAAATGAAACAAATTGCCTGGATAATATCTCCGCCGGCAAAGGGTTCTGGCGGCTTTCGAACCATCTGCAGCAAGGCTTCCTTTCTAGATTCTCGTGGATATGAGAACTACTTTTACATTATGCCGGGCTGTGAAGCATACAAAAGTGCTCATAGAGTTCAGACCGAAATAAAGGATTGGTTTGGTTATTCGCCTAAAGAGGTTCTTGTGGCTCCGAGTGTGCCCGAGGATTTTTTTGCAGTAATCGCCACCGCTTGGAATACGGCGCACTTTGCATCTATGCAGATGTGCGCCCATAAGTTCTACTTCATTCAGGATTTTGAACCTTGGTTCTATCCGATGGGGGAGATGTATCTAAATGCCGAAGCAAGCTATCGTTATGAACTAAACCCCATAACGATAGGCAGATGGCTTTCTAAAAAAGTTGAACCCTATTATTCGCATGAAGTCCCATATTGTGATTTTGGCGTCAGCGATATATATACTGCGCAGGAACAAAATCTAAGCAGAGAGTATGCCGTCTGTGCTATTTATCAATCCAATAAGGATCGGCGTTTGTCTGGCATGTTGCTTGATGCAATTAAATTGCTTCTCAAGCTCGACGATGCAGTTGTCGTATATTTATACGGCGAAGACGCAATGCCTCCCATTCGTGATCCACGTGTACGCAGCCTCGGCATCTTGACTGATGATGAATGCGCCTCGCTTTATGCCAAGTGTGTTGCCGGCGTATCGTTGAGCGTGACTAATCCCTCTCGCCTGCCTTTCGAAATGCTTGCATCGAAGCTCTCGGTAATTGAAATAAACCGTGAGAATAACCTACTCGACTTTCCGGAGGGCACCATCCACCTCGCTGAGCCCTCTGCTTGTGGCATTGCTTCTTCTATTCTTGAGGCTCTTTCAGGCTCAAAATGCGATTCGCCTAATCGATTTAGCTGCACGTCGATTGAGCGTGAAAATGAAATGTTCTTCGAGGCCTTTACACGTTATCTGAATGAAGAGCCATCCTTGGTTAGCGGGAAGTCCGCCTTCGGGAATGTGCTAAAAACCGAAGAACTAAGTAAGGTCTTCTTGCTCAGCGATCATCTCGCTGATGCTCGATTGCGATCGTCTGCCATGTCTCAAACGCTCATTCAAGCTTCTTCTGTTGATTTGACTGTGCGTTTTGAGTCGTCTTTGATGCCTGTGGATGTTCGCGCGGCAGTTTGGTGTGCCCTTGATCAGTCTGATATTCGCTGGATTAGTCTTGAATCTAGGGACGGTCTTTTTGCGGGGCATGTTCCGCTGTTTTTAAATGATGATGAAGAGGCCTATCTTCGCATTCATATATACTCTTTTGCGGAAGACGGCAAGAATCCGCTTTGTGTCGCCGAGCTAAGCCAACTAGTCTGTCTTTCGCCTTCTCGCAACGCTCATCCTGTTGTTCGTTCGGTTGAAAGTGGCGCATGCAGCGTGTCTGCCGTTTTTAACCTATCTGATGATTATTGTGAACCGTTTCAGCCTTCTGCTTCGACGGGCGTCGAAGGCGGTCACGTTGCTCTACTCAAACGTTTATTTCGGAGAAACTAATGGCGCGCTTTAACCAATGGACTCAGCTACTTAAAGCCTCTGCGACATCGTGCAGGCACGATGAAAAATCCGATGGTGTTAAGCAAGAACGCTATCTCCTTTTGGATACGGCTATGGGAAGCGAGAACTCTGGTGACCATGTGATCATGGATGCCTGTGGCTGTATCGCGGATCAAATCTTTGGCGGTGCGTTGCCCCATGTGGCAACGCACTATTATTCCAAAGAGCTTGAAATGTATCCTGAATACGTAAAGCTGTTGTGCGGCACCAATATTCTGTATACGCATATGGCTGATCAGCAGCAATGGGCGCTTGCCAAGCGGTTGGGCAATAATAGAAATGTTGTTTTGTTCGGCGTGGGCATGTCTGATATTGGGGTGGACGATGCTATCGACGCCTATACAAAGAAGTTCTATAAAACCTTGCTATCCGATGAATATCTTCATAGTGTTCGAGATGAAATGACTAAGAAGAGGCTTAACTCTATTGGCATAGAGAATGTTCTTAATACCGCATGTCCGACCATGTGGTCGTTAACCCCATCTAGGCAACTCGAGATATCCTCTAAGCGTTCTAAAAACGTTGTTACGTCAATTACCGATTATTGTTTCGATGCGGAACGTGACCGTAAGATGCTGGAATTGCTGTCGTCGGAATACGAAAAGGTAACGATTTGGATTCAAGGAAGCCATGATGTTGATTGGTGTCTTGATCAAATAGTCGATCTGAAGCAATTTAATGTCATAGGCCCCAATATCGAAGAGCTTAATCGTGTAATTGAAACCGAGGAGTTTGATTATGTGGGGACGCGTCTCCATGCGGGCATCCGCTGTTTAAATGGAGGACATCGCTCTCTAATTATTGCAATTGATAATTGAGCCCGCCAAATCGGTGAAGACACGGGACTTCCCGTTCTTGAACGCGAGGACGGCTATCTCCATAAATTAGCTGATTGGGTAAACCATCCCGTTAAAACTGAGATTAATCTTCCCTGGACGAGCATCGATAAATGGAAGAAACAGTTTAATTAGCTGTATTCCTTGGCTAT
>CAUCXP010000275.1 GCA_958446785.1 uncultured Collinsella sp.
AGCTAGCCTGCGTCATGGCCGTGGCGCTCGCGCTGGTGTGCGCGGGGGCATATGCGCCCACGACCGCTCAGGCGCTTGAGACCGCAAAGATTACCGCCCGACCCAACACCGGTTCGGGCAGCGATGTGGTCGGCGGCACCGAGACGCGCATTACCTGGGAAGTTCAGGCCGATGCCGACGAGGAGCTGAGCGGTCTTTCCTTGACGTTTGTCGACGGCACGACGTTTGGTACCGATGACACGCGATTGACGATGCTCTCGGGCGAGGACCTCATGGATCGTACGCCCATGAAGCCCACGTGCAAGGCTGACGGCCAGACGCTCAAGATTGACTTTGGCGAGACGGCGCCTGCCGGCGGCTTTTTCCGTGTCGAGGTTTACGGCGTGACCTTCCCCGTCGAGGGCGGCGATGAGGCCTTTAGCGGCACCTATACGCTCGCCGACGGGTCGACCAAGAAGATCTCCAAGATTCCGTCGGTGGAGATCAAGGGCGTGACGGCCTTCGATAACTTCCTGGCTGACCTTAAAGAGCAGCCGTGGGTCGAGGCGTGGAACTCCAATATGTTCCTGCGCCTGTTCCTGAACCCGGTCATTTTGGTCCAGAGCCTGCCGATCGTCTTCAAGGGCTTCCTTATGTCGCTCTCGATCGTGCTCGTGGCATTTCCGTTGGCCATTCCCTTTGGCTTTGCGCTGTCGCTCATGCGCATTTCCAAGTCGCGCATCCTTCGTTGTCTTGCCGGCATCTATGTGAATATCATCCGCGGTACGCCGGCGTTCCTGCAGATTTACATTGCATTCTTTGGCCTGCCGCTTGCCGGCGTCAAGGTGGACGACTACGTCTTGGGCGTCATCGTCATGGCCATGAACTCGTCTGCGTACCTGTGCGAGATCTTCCGTGCCGGCATTCAGTCGATTCCCAAGGGCCAAAACGAGGCTGCTCGCTCGCTGGGCATGAATGCCTTCCAGACGCTGCTCTACGTTATGATTCCGCAGACGTTCCGCAATGTTTTGCCTACGCTGACCAGCGAGTTTATCTTGCTTTACAAGGATACGTCGCTGCTTGCCGCCGTGGGTGTGGTCGAGATCGTCATGAACGCCCGTACCATCGTTGCCACGACGGGCTCCATTACACCGTACGTGGTTGCCGCCCTGTTCTATCTGGTCATCACCCTGCCGCTCGCTCGCTTGGTGAGCGGTCTTGAGGCGAGGCTTTTGGGCACGGCCGAGACCAAGAAGAAGCGTCCCGCCAAGAGCGCCGGACAGGTTGTCGCGACGCCCGCCGATCACATCGCCGGTCTGTAAGGAGGTCCTATCATGAGCGAAACCAATAACTCGAACGAGGTCGTCGTCAGCATCAAGAACCTCCAGAAGGCCTTTGGCGACAACGTGGTCCTGCGCGATATCGATCTGGATGTGCACAAGGGTGAGGTCGTTGTGGTCTTGGGCCCCTCGGGCTCGGGCAAGTCGACGATGCTTCGCTGCATCAATCGTCTGGAGCATCCCACGAGCGGCTCGATTATCGTTGAGGGCGTGGATGTGTGCGCCAAGGGTGTTGACCTCAATAAGGTGCGTACGCACTTGGGCATGGTGTTTCAGCAGTTCAACCTGTTCCCGCACCTGTCGGTCAAAAAGAACGTCATGCTTGCGCAGCAAAAGGTGCTCAAGCGCAGCAAGGAAGAGGCCGAGAAGATCGCCGTCGAGGAGCTCACTAAGGTCGGTCTGGCCGAGCGCATCGATTTTATGCCGAGTCAGCTTTCGGGCGGTCAGCAGCAGCGCGTGGCCATCGCCCGCGCCCTGTCGATGAATCCACACGTGATGCTCTTTGACGAGGCCACGTCGGCGCTTGACCCCGAGCTTGTCCGCGACGTTCTGGGTGTCATGCGCGACCTGGCACGCGATGGCATGACCATGATCGTCGTGACGCACGAGATGGGCTTTGCCCGCGATGTCGCCGACCGCGTCGTCTTTATGGACGGTGGCGTCATTGTGGAAGAGGGTACGCCGAGTGAGGTCTTCGACCACCCCAAGAGCGAGCGCACCAAGGCGTTCTTGGGCAATATTTCGTAGCCGGTTGATGTAACTGCCGTTACAAAAGAGCGGGGGCTGGACTTGAATCCAGCCCCCCGCTCTTTTGTAGGGATGGGGATGCGCTGTGATACAGACTCTTTTGGAGGCCTGGTTTCGTTACGCGAGCTCGGCTCCGAGGGCCTTGCAGGCGGCCTCGCCCTCGTCGTCGGGCGCGTCGTAGCAGATGGCGGAGTCCACGACGTTGACGCCGGCCTCGTCAGCGTCGGCCTTCCAGTTGTCCATCCACTCGCCCTCGGCCCACGAATAGGAGCCAAAGAGGGCGACCTTCTTGTCGCCGAGAGTCTCCTTGACCTCATCCCACATGGGCTGGAACTCATCGTATTCAAGCTCCTCGGAACCCATGGCGGGGCAGCCGAAGGCGAAGGCATCATATTCGGCGGCCTTGTCGGCAGAGAAGTCGGCGCAGGGGATGACCTCAGTCTCGGCACCTGTGGACGTGGCGCCTTCGGCAACGAAGTTTGCCATGGCCTCGGTGTTGCCTGTACCGCTCCAGTAGACGACTGCGATCTTGCTCATATGTTTTCCTTTCGGTT
>CAUCXP010000276.1 GCA_958446785.1 uncultured Collinsella sp.
CAAATCCTGGATCTCCTCGACCGAAACGGTGTGTCCGGCATTCTCACATGCCTCGGCAACGTTTTGTGCCGCATAAACCACCTGGCGGTCGGTTAGACGAGAGCTCTCCTCGACCTCCAAGTTTGCGGCGCGGATGGCATTGACGATCTTTTCGATGTCAAAGACAACCTCGGTGCCGCTGCGCTTGATGATCTTCATCCTCTTGCCTCTTTCGCGTCGTAGTCTCATTGCGCTTCAGAGCCAAACGATGCCCGGCAGGGCCTGCCCCTGTCTTGCGGCGCCGTCGCGCAATCTGTGTTCTCGATAAACCATAAGCCTCCATGCGGACATGCCCAGGAGCCGATCAAGCGGCTCAGGGACACGTTCAAAAGAAGCAGTTAAGGTCTTCGTTCTCTGTCCGCCATCTATCATACGACAAAGACGTATCTATATCCTGTATTCTTTTTTTAGGTCAAACACAACATATAGTGTTTCAGCAGGTCAAAGCAATTGGTCATTTTGCAGACGCATTAATTATGAGGGGTATTTGACAAGTCGGTAAAACGTTACCAACACGGCTACCTGCATGGCAGTTATAAAACCCCCTTAGTCAAGCCGCTGACAAATCCTACCAAAACCAAGCCGCTCACGCCAAAAGAATCCAAAAGATTATGCTTGACCAACATGTTGCGGTCGTGCCTTGCCGAGTCTCATGCCACCGCGGCACGAATCCTTGAAAGATATGTGTATGCAAACGGAGAAGATGAGAGTTTCCTCGGATGACTACTGAGAAGCATCCCGGAAGATCAAAAACTCGAAATTTGGTGACGTATTTGGCGACCAAAACAAAACAGCCCAGAGGCGATGCCTCTGGGCTGCGAACATTTGGTGGGCGTTAGAAGATTTGAACTTCTGACCTCTTCCGTGTCAGGGAAGCGCTCTCCCCCTGAGCTAAACGCCCAAATGGAGCGGACAACGGGGCTCGAACCCGCGACCCCAACCTTGGCAAGGTTGTGCTCTACCAACTGAGCCATGTCCGCCTGCGAGGATTTAATATACGGGATAATCCACCCAAATGCAAGAACTTTTTTTGAAAAGTTTTGCGACGCCCTCGCGAACCTCGCAAAGACATCAGCCACCACGGAAAGCACAGGCAAACGCAAACTCGCCGCAAGAGGCCCCTACAACTCAGCGAGCATGATCCAGGCAGAACTGTCCTGCGCGAGCCTGCCGTCTACAAGCGGTGATGAGGTGAGCAGGACCCTGCCCGCCGGCAGCTCCACGGGTGCTGCACCGAAGTTCGTCACACACGCCCAGCCGTTGTCGCGGCGATAGGCGATGACGCCGCCCTCAGCGCCCTCGGCACCATCCGCAAGGCCGGTGCGCCCGTCAAGATCGAGCCACGCGAGATCGTTGGCGCACCCGCGCAGCTTGCGCCGCAGCCAGAGGGCGTCACGATAGAGCGCAAGCATCGATGTCGGGTCCGCTTCTTCCCTATCGGCAGCGTAATCGGAAAACCATGCAGGCTGCGGCAGATGGGGCGCCGCATCGGCGTCCGCCGGTGAAAACCCAAACGATCCGCCCTGCGCGGGATCGTCCGCCGCCACCCACGGCAGGGGCACACGGCAGCCGTCGCGCCCCTTCTCGCGCTTCGGTCCGTGCGTATTGGTCGCAGTAGGATCTTCGAGTGCAGCCCACGGAATGTCAGCCACCTCAAAAAGGCCGAGCTCCTCACCCTGATACACGTATGCCGAGCCCGGAAGCGCCAGCTCGAGCAAAAGGGCCGCCCGCGCGCGGCGCTCGCCGAGTTCACGGTCCTCGTCATAAGACGACCCGTCGCGTAAGAGCCAGTCGAGCGCAATCTGGTGGTAGCGCATCGCCTTGATCTGCGGTAGGGCATAGCGCGTCGCCACGCGCGGCACGTCGTGGTTGGAGAGCACCCAGGTCGAGGCGGAATCGGATTCTATAGCTGCCTTCAAGCCCTCCTCGATTGCAGAGTGCATGTCATCATAGGTCCAAGTGGCCTTGGCAAACTCAAAGTTGAATGTCTGGCCAAGCTCGCTGGGACGCGCGTAGAGATACTGGCGCTCGGGCAGCACCCACGCCTCGGCAACGGCACTGCGTGGCGGATCATAGCGGTCGAACACGCGGCGCCACTCGCGATAGATCTCGTGGACCTCGTTGCGGTCCCACAGCGGATGAGTGCCGTCGTCAACCATGTCATCGCCCTCGGCAAGATGCCACCGGTCGAGGTCATCGCGGTCGAGATCCTTGGCGAGACCGTGCGCCACATCAATGCGAAAGCCATCGACGCCTCGATCGCTCCAAAATGTCAGGACGTCGCAAAAAAACGCATGAACCTCGGGGCATGACCAGTCAAAGTCCGGCTGCTCGGGCGTAAACATGTGCAGATACCACTGACCGTCCGCAACACGCGTCCAGGCGGGGCCGCCAAAGTTGGCATTCCAATTGGTAGGAGGCAGCTCGCCATGCTCGCCGCGACCATCGCGGAAAATATAACGGGCACGCTCGGGCGATCCGGGGCCGGCGGCAAGAGCGGCTTTGAACCAGGGGTGCTGGTTGGATGAATGGTTGGGCACGATGTCGACGATGACCTTGATGCCGCGCGCGTG
>CAUCXP010000277.1 GCA_958446785.1 uncultured Collinsella sp.
TCTGCTTGCCAGCCCGATGAGTCTGCGCTGTGCAATCTCGCTACAACGGTGATTGATAATGCCGCAGGCGATAATTCGCTCTTTAAGCAGCTTGACTCATGGCTTGCATGCCATGGGTTTATAGACACTGCGAATAAGGAGGATGCCGATGCCTAAGACACGTTTCTTTGCGTGGTATCGCCTTATTCCGCTGGCTGCCGTTTTTGCCTTCGGCCTTATCTCATTCGTTTACTCGTGTGCTCCCGCGGCTTTCTTTAAGCCGCTGTATCCCATTGACTACGAGGCGTATGTAAAGCAATCGAGTATTTCGCATAATCTGGATCCGTATCTGGTGTGCGCTGTCATTAAGTCGGAATCGAATTGGGATCCCGAGGCTGAGTCGAATCAGGGTGCTCAGGGATTGATGCAGCTGATGCCCGAGACTGCCCAGGATATGATCGCCAAGGGTCTTTTCGACGGTGGGGAGTATTCGGCCGACAACCTTAACGATCCGGCTACGAATATCGAGTTTGGCTGCGCGTACCTCTCGTATCTCATAACGTACTTCAACGGGTCGACGGATAGCGCTATTGCCGCCTATAACGCCGGTATGGGCAATGTCGACGGATGGGCGCAGCAGAACACGTCACTCCATAATGCGATTACCTTCCCTGAAACTCAGGCTTATCTGATTCGTGTCAATAATGCCTGGGTTCGCTATAAGACCCTCTATCCCGATCGGTTCGTATAGGACTATGCCTGCCGCCTGCGTATACTGCAGATATATGAGTTAGGAGTATCTATGGCGGAATTTGAAGTAGAACGCGTTGGCGGTGAACTTAAGCGCTTTGGCGTTGAGGGCGCTGAGGTGCCGTTTGAAGTCGTTTCTCCCTATGAGCCTGCAGGTTCTCAGCCTAAGGCCATTGAGTCGCTTGTGCAGGGTGTGAGGGACGGAGATCGCTATCAGGTTTTGCTGGGCGTGACTGGTTCGGGCAAGACCTTCACGATGGCTAAGACTATTGAGGCCCTGGGGAAGCCGACGCTGGTCATGGCTCCCAATAAAACGCTCGCCGCTCAGCTTGCGAGCGAGCTAAAAGAGTTCTTTCCCAACAACGCTGTGGTCTACTTTGTCTCGTACTACGACTACTATCAGCCCGAGGCGTATGTGCCGCAAAGCGATACATATATCGAGAAAGACTCCTCGATTAACGAAGAGGTCGAGATGCTGCGCCATCAGGCGACCGCATCGCTGCTATCTCGACGCGATGTGATCGTTGTCGCATCGGTCTCGTGTATCTATGGCATTGGCTCTCCTGAGGACTATGCGGGTCTGGCTCCAAACGTCGACAAGAAGGTGCCGCTCGAGCGCGATGACTTTATCCATGCGCTTATCGACATTCAATATGATCGCAATGACTATGACCTGGCGCGCGGCACGTTCCGCGTGCGCGGTGATGTCGTCGACGTGTATCCGCCTTATGCCGAGCATCCGTTGCGGTTTGAGTTCTTTGGTGACGAGGTTGAACTGATAGCCGAGATCGATGAGGTCACCGGTGAAATGCTGCGTGAGTACGAAGCAATTCCCGTGTGGCCGGCCTCGCATTACGTGACCGAGAAGCCAAAGGTCAAGGCCGCTCTGAAATCAATCAGTGAAGAGTGCGAGAAGCGTGTGGCCGAGCTCAAGGCGACTGATAAGTTGCTCGAGGCACAGCGTCTGCAGCAGCGCACCGACTATGATCTCGAGATGCTCGAAACGATGGGCTTTTGCAACGGCATCGAGAACTACTCGCGTCATCTGGACGGGCGTAAGCCGGGTGAGCCGCCGTTTACCTTGATTGACTACTTTCCCAAGGACATGCTCTGCATCATCGACGAGAGCCATGTGACGGTGCCGCAGATTCGCGGTATGCACGAAGGCGACCGATCGCGTAAAGTGACCCTGGTGGAGCATGGTTTTCGCCTGCCCTCGGCGCTCGACAACCGTCCGCTTCGCTTCGATGAGTTTGAGGCAAGGATACCCCAGTTTATCTATGTTTCGGCCACACCGGGCGACTACGAGCTGCGGGTGAGCCAAAACGACGTGGAGCAGATTATTCGTCCGACCGGTCTGCTCGACCCCAAGATCGATGTGCGTCCGGTTCGTGGGCAGATTGACGATCTTGAGGACGAGATTCGCGAGCGCGTTGCCCGCAAGGAGCGCGTACTGGTGACCACGCTCACCAAGCGCATGGCCGAGGATCTGACCGACCATCTGCTTGATGCCGGCATTAAGGTCAATTACATGCACTCCGATACAGCGACGATGGACCGTGTCGAGATCCTGCGAACGCTGCGCGAGGGAAAGATTGATGTTCTCGTTGGCATCAACCTGCTTCGCGAGGGCTTGGATCTCCCCGAGGTCTCACTGGTGGCAATTCTCGATGCCGATAAGGAAGGCTTCTTGCGCAACCGCCGTTCGCTGATTCAGACGATTGGCCGCGCGGCCCGTAACGCCGATGGCGAAGTCATCATGTATGCAGACGTTGTGACCGATTCGATGAAAGAGGCCATCGAGGAGACGCAGCGCCGTCGCGAGATTCAGATGGCATATAACGAAGAGCATGGCATTGTGCCCA
>CAUCXP010000278.1 GCA_958446785.1 uncultured Collinsella sp.
TGGTGACCGGATGGATGACCTGCGCCGTGAGACGGCCCAACAGCTCGGCGCCAATCGCGAGGGCATCGAGCATCGCCTGGACAAGGTGCGCGAGACGGTCGATGCTCAGCTGGGCGCCATCCGCAAAGACAACAACGTGCAGCTCGATCAGATGCGCGCGACGGTGGACGAGAAGCTCTCTCGCACGCTCAACGACCGTCTGTCTGCATCGTTTAAGCAGGTGAGCGACCAGCTCGAGGCCGTGTACAAGGGCCTGGGCGACATGCAATCTATCGCCACTGGCGTGGGCGACCTTAAGCGCGTGCTGGGTAACGTCAAGGCGCGCGGCATTTTGGGCGAGGTGCAGCTGGGCGCGATCCTGGCGGATATCCTCACACCCGATCAGTATCTGGAAAACGTTGCCACCAAGCCCGGCGCCTCGGAGCGTGTTGAGTTTGCCGTCAAGCTGCCGGTAGACGAGGGCGACCCCGTACTGCTGCCGATTGACTCCAAATTCCCGGGCGACGCGTACGAGCATCTGCTCGATGCCCAGGAGTCGGGCGACGCGGATGCCGTCGCCGCCGCGCGCAAGACGCTTGACACTATGGTCAAGCGTGAGGCAAAGGACATCAGCGAAAAGTATCTGAGCGTGCCCGTGACCACCAACTTTGGCATCATGTTCGTTCCGTTTGAGGGGCTGTACGCTGAGGTCGTCAGCCGCCCCGGGCTTATCGAGACCCTGGGCCGCGACTATCATGTCAACGTTGCCGGCCCTAGCACCATGGCGGCCATTCTCAACAGCCTGCAGATGAGTTACCAAACGTTTAAGCTGCAAAAACGCACCGACGATGTACTGCGCGTGCTCTCCGCTGTCAAGGCCGAGCTGCCGCGCTATCAAAAGGCGCTGCGCCGCGCCCAGCAGCAGATCGAGACCGCGGGCAAAACGGTCGAGGGCATCATTACCACGCGCACCAACGTCATGGAGCGCAAGCTAAAGGACATCGACGCGCTGGAAGACGCCGACCAAGCCGATGAGATCTTGGGGCTCACGCCCGCGGGCTTTCCCACAGACCAAGAAGACGAGGACTAATTGCAACAAGACGGCGGGGCGCCGGCGCAAACGCGGATGCCCCGCTGCTTTTCGCATCGTGCTTGCCTGAAGTGCGCTTCAATGTGCAACAATGGCGTTTCGCCCTATCAGACGCGAAAGGAAGCCCATGTCTCAGAGAAGCACCAGCCCGCTCAAACGCTCCACCGTGCGCCGCACGCTACAGCGTTTTTGGGACGTCACGCGCACGCAGCCGCTGATTGTCTTTCTCTCGGTGTTCTCGTCGGCGGGCTACATCTTTTTGCTGACGTTTGCCAATACCTATGTGATGGCCCTCATTGTCGACCGCGTTCAAGCCGGTCCCGTGGCGGGTGACCAGGTGTTTGAGGTCTTCAGTCCCTACATTCTGGCGCTCGTGTTCGTCAACCTGGTGGGCCAGATCCTCTCCAAGCTGCAGGACTACACCGTCTACAAGCTCGAGATCGCGGGCAACTATCACCTGGCGCGCCTGTGCTTCGACACACTCTCCAACCAATCCATGACATTCCATACCAGCCGCTTTGGCGGATCGCTTGTGAGCCAGACAAGCCGTTTTATGAGCGGCTACACCGGTCTGGTCGACGTGACGGTGTATTCGCTCATCCCCACCATCACCTCGGTCATCTGCACCGTGGCCGCACTCGCCCCGGTGGTGCCGACGTTTACCGTGATCCTGGTGTGCATCATGGTCGTCTACATCGCGTTTGTCTGGCTTATGTACAAGCGCATCATGCCGCTTTCGGCCGCGACGTCCGCCGCCCATAACAAGCTCTCGGGCGTGCTCTCCGACGCGGTCACGAACATCTTGGCCGTCAAGACCTGCGGGCGCGAGGACTTTGAACGCGATCTGTTCGACGCCGCCGATCGTGCCGCGCGCGACGCCGAGACGGTCTCGATGCACGCCATGATGCAGCGCAACTTTACGACCTCGGGCCTTATCGTCATCACCATGGCCGTGGTGAGTGTGTTCGTGGCGGGCGGCAACGCGTGGTTTGGCATCTCGGCCGGCTCGCTCGTCATGATCTTTACCTACACCTATAACCTCACCATGCGTCTGAACTACGTAAGCTCCATGATGCAGCGCATCAACCGCGCGCTCGGTGATGCGGCCGAGATGACGCGCGTGCTGGACGAGCCGCGTCTGGTGGCAGACGACGAGAACGCTCCCGAGCTTAAAGTGACCGAAGGTGCGATTGATTTTGAGCACCTGAGCTTTGCATATCGTGACGCCGCGGCGGGCGAGAACGTGTTCGACGACCTGACGCTTCACGTGGCGGCGGGCCAGCGCGTGGGCCTGGTGGGTAAATCGGGCTCGGGCAAGTCGACGCTCACCAAGCTGCTGTTGCGCTTGGACGATGTGCAGGGCGGCCGCGTGCTCGTGGACGGCCAGAACGTCTCGCGCTGCACGCAGCAGAGCCTGCGCCGCCAGGTTGCCTACGTGCCGCAGGAGGCGCTGCTGTTCCACCGCTCCATTCGCGAAAACATTGCCTACGGTCGTCCCAACGCCACTGATGAGCAGATTCGC
>CAUCXP010000279.1 GCA_958446785.1 uncultured Collinsella sp.
CTCGATCAGCTGACGATTGAGCACCAGGTTGTTGCATAACGCCTCGTTAACGGTTTTAAAGAAGGTCGCCGCCGCTCCCAGGGCGCGCTCGTTGGTGTCACCGTCCATTGAAGCAAGCGTTTTCTCGACCGAGTCGACAATCATCTCCACCACATCGACGGCAATGGCATCGAGCAGGCCGTCGACCGTACCAAAGTGAACGTAAAAGGTCTTGCGGTCGACATTGGCCTCGCGCGCGATGGCACTCACCGTAATGTCTGCCAGCGGCTTTTCCATGAGCAGGCGCTCGAAAGCGGAAAGGATGGCATTGCGGCTGCGAACGATGCGGCGATCAATACGCGGTTTGCTGGTGGCCATGGGCGTGTCCCTTCGATATGCGGGCATTCATCAACAGATGAGAGATAATCTACGTAAGAGGATTATCCCCCATCCGGCACAAAAAAGCCCGGCAATATGAAGAACGCACGACTGCCCTACTGCGACTTAGGGTGCTTCTTCTTATTGAGTGCCGACGGAGATACGCGAATACCGTCGCCTGTCTGGCGCACATAGGCTTTATGAGCCGGCTTAGCGGTCCCAGAAGCCTTCTGAGCGTGCTTCTTGGGATCAACGGTAACAGCATTCGTGGGGTGCGGCTTAGTGGGCGCAGAGGGCGTCTGAGGCGTGCGGCCGAGTTTGCGCATCACGCGATCCCAGCGCGCATGGATGCTCTCGTTGTGGGCGCTCTTAAGGCCCAACAGGGGCGCAGCCAAAATGGTCGGCGCAATAAACGTAATGAGGCGCCACAGCAGATAGCCGGCGGTCGAAGCCGACCCAAAGAAATGACCCAAGAACAATGCAAAGCCGCCCTCAGCGCCACCAGTTCCACCGGGCAAGGGGACCGCAGAGCTCAACAGCTGGACAAAGGCGCTCGCGGCCATGACCGAGAAAAAGTCGACCTCGTGGTGGCCAAAGGCAAGCATCAGGAAATACGGCACGAGGTAGAAAAACGCGAGCTGCATCATGGTGATGACCACCGTGAGCAGCATGGACGAAAAGTGGCCGGCTGAAAGCTTGAACTTCTCGGAGAAAGAGTAGATTTCGCCGTCGACAAACGTACGCCAGCCCTCAATCTTGGTGGCCGAGACGCCCATTCGCTCGAGCCAATTGATAATGCAGTGCGCGACGCGCGTGACGGTCTTAGGCATGAGCGCGACGGCAAAGATGCCAAGCAGAATGCAGCAGTGACCGCCAAAGCTAAAGACGCACAGCAGCGTCATGTCGCCATAGCGCTCGGCGAAAAACGGCATTCGGGCAAGCAGCAGAATGGCGCCCCAGGCAACGAGGCCAAACTGATACACGATAAAGCGCGTGAACTGCGTGGCACCGGCCTCGCCGACATTTTGGCCTGCCTTGGTCAGGCGGTAAATCTGGGCGGGCGTAGAGCCCATCATCATGGGCGTCAGGTTGCCAAAGAAGATACCGCTCGCCTCGACCGAGATCAGGTCGCGAATGCCGACGGGCGAATAAGGGTCGAGCCAAACGGCGATCGCATAGGCCACAATGCCAAAGAACAGATACATGAACATGCAAAGACACGCGATAACGAGCCATGGCGCCTGGACGCTCGACATAGCGGCCCAGAACTGCCCCATCTGCCCGGTTACCACCAGATAGACGATATAACCCACCAGCACGACGCCGATAAAGATGGCGCCGCGGCGTGCGCTCTTATTGTCATCTCCGCCCGAGGCCTCAACCTCGACCTGGGGCTTAGACGTATGCTGAGAGGACTCCGTCATGAGACTCCTTCTAACAGTCAAAATATCTTGGTTATTGTACCCGTAAGGGCCATAGGCAGAACGCAAAGCTCTGGTTCAAACGGGAATTGCAGACGGTTGTTTGAAAATAAAAAACCCGGCCTTCCATGGGAAGACCGGGTATCAGATGCGTGGTAGCCCGTACCAGATTCGAACTGGTGATCTCCGCCTTGAGAGGGCGGCGTCCTAAACCGCTAGACGAACGGGCCACATGACATCTGCACTGCCGTGCTGCGAGGACATATATTACGGGACAAAAAACATCAGCGCAAGAAGAAATTCCAAATTGCCGAAAAAATTGTCGGCAGGTTATGGAACGCGCAGGTAAACTGGGTAGCTAATTCAAGTTGAGATGGACCAAAAGAGCTTCGCGCTCGTTGGAAATGTTGTCTTCGATCACGGCGTCGAGGGCGGAGTTGAGTAGCTGGCCTAGCTCGGGCCCCGGCTTCACACCGGCGCGGATCAGGTCGCCGCCGTTAATGGCGAGCATCTTGAGCGTATAGGGCTCCCCCGCCTTCAGCAGCTCGTGCGCCATCGCGCGCATCTCCTCAATCGTCTCGACGTAATAGAAGCACGACGGGGCCTTACCAAGTGTGTCAGCACGCTTAAGATCCATGAGCTCGTCCATCAGACGCGGCGTGTCGACGCCCTCGCCCGAAAGCGCGCGCATCATATTGAGCAGGCAGGAGCGCTCGGGGCGCAGCGGCTTGTCATGGTATTTGATGAGCAGGCACACATCGCGCACCAAATCGTGCGAGA
>CAUCXP010000280.1 GCA_958446785.1 uncultured Collinsella sp.
CGACTACAGCACGGGCGTCATCATCAGCTCCGTCGCAGCCGGTATGAACAACAACTACATCTTCGTACGCTACTAATTTATTACTACAGCGAACGAACGTGGGCCCCGCGATCTTGAGTCACGAGGCCCATTCTTTTTGCCCCCACCTTTTGCCTTGAGATCAGCACGGCTATCTAGTATTCAAAACTAGATAGCCGTCCATTCAATCAAAAAGATGGCTATAATTGTTGGGGAACAATTAGAAAGGACCCTCAATGAGCTGGGCACTTATCTCCGATTCGAGCTGCAATCTTCGCGATTGGCAACCAACCGCACCTCATACCACCTTCGCATTTGCACCCCTTAAGATCCGAGTGGGGGAGCGAGAGTTTATCGATGACCTCACGCTCGACGTGCACGAGCTCAATAGCGCCGTGCAGGCGGAGTCGAGTGCTTCTTCAAGCGCCTGCCCAAGCGTAGGGGAGTGGGCCGAACTCTTTAGGCTTGCCGACAAGACAATCTGCATGCCCATCTCCGAGGGAGTCTCGGGAAGCTACAATGCCGCGGCCACCGCACGTGACATGGTGCTTGCCGAGGATCCGGACCGACAGATTCATCTGGTCAATTCACGCGGAGCCGGCGGCAAAATGGACCTGATCTTCCTGCTGTTCGACCGCTATCTTGCGAGCAACCCGGATGCCTCCTTTGAGGACGCCTGTGCCTACTTTGATAGCTTGGAGCAGAACAGCAAGATCCTCTTTAGCCTGTGCAATTACGCAAACCTCGCAAAGGCCGGACGTATCCCTAAGGCGGCCGGTGTTATTGCCAACAAGCTCAATATCCGCATTTTGGGCACGGCGAGCGAAGCGGGCAAAATTGAACTCGTTGGTCACACCCGTGGCGAAAAGAAGATGCTTGGCAAGATTATCGATACCATGGAGGCCGAAGGCTTTACTGGTGGCGAGGTCGTTATCGACCATGTAGAGAATGAGGCGGGCGCCCAGGCACTTGCCAGCCGCATTGCGGAACACTGGCCCGGCTCCAAGACCATCATCATGCCCTGTAACGGGCTAGATTCATACTATGCCGAGATGCACGGCCTCATTATCGGCTACGGCATGGGCGTGGCTTCGGGCCGATAATGTACAACTAGACAAACACACGGGCGGGATAAGGGGCCAGCGCTCTTTATCCCGCCCGTCTTATACCTCGGTTAGCTATGAAACCCATTGAACTTGAGGTAGCTCATCAGGTACGCCTTCGAAACAAAGGACGATACAGCACTGCGTACAAGCAACGACTCGCGCGTAACCTGATGTGCGGTATCGGGCACGGGAGTCTGCTCAACAGAAAACGCCGCACGAATCGATGATTCAAGTTGATCGACCACATAATCGAAAGCCGTCGGAGCGTCGTAGCTCAAACGCTGAATATTAAAGAGCGCCTGAATCGCAGCGATGGGTAGCACCTGCTTAAAGATGCAAATAGCGATGAGACGCGCAATCTGCTCACGGCCATACTGCTTTTTAACCGGAGCAGGAACGAGGCCGACCTTCACGTAGTTATTGATCATCGATGGCGTGATAACGGGCTGCTCTACGCAAATCGAAAGCGGCTCCATCCACAGCGCAACATATTCAATAACCTGATCGCGATAGAGCGTTACATTGGGCAGCTGGTCATAGCGTGGCAGGCTCAATGCGTTGAGTTTACCCACCATATCGGACTGAATAAATGCATCCGGCAGCACCGTCGGCTGAATATCCTCCGACTTAATGCTGACCGATGTATCGGACATCGGGATAACATGTTTGACGTGGTTCATAAGAGGCCTCCGTTCGTTTTATATATTGTATTCTAGGTTATCTAGTTTTGCATACCACATAGCCGCTAAGTAAAAGTGGTTGGACAGCAAATTGATGTACCGTCCAACCACTTTGTTTAAATATAACAACCTTACATAAGATATATTATCGTACTTATGTGCGTAAGAAAGTGTATGCGCTGGTTGCCGCTATAGCCCCGTCTGAAACAGCGGTCACAACCTGCCGTAAACGCTTGGAACGGATATCGCCGGCTGCGAATAAGCCGGGTGTACGGGTGGCCATGGACTCATCGGTAAGAATGCCGCCATCGGGCCCCAGATCGACCAGATGCTCGACAAGTTCGGTATGAGGTTGCGTGCCGGCAAAGACAAAAATGCCAAACGAGCCAGGTTCAAAGGTCTCAGTATGCGTCTTGCCGCTTGCATTGTCCTTGAAGGTAATTGTCGTGGGCATCGCCTCACCGGAAAGCTCAACAATACTAGTTTGGTACCTAACTGAAATATTGTCCTTAGTAAGCACCTTATTCACAACGCCTTCGGGTGCACGGAACTGATCGCGACGCAGCACGATGGTCACGCTGCTGGCAATGTCGGAAAGGAACAGCGCCTCTTCGCATGCCGAATTGCCGCCTCCGATAACAAAGACCTGCTTGCCACGGAAGAACATGCCGTCACACGTCGCGCAATACGAAACGCCTCGACCGCGATACGTGTCCTCGCCAACAAAACCTGCAGGACGCGGCGTGGCGCCC
>CAUCXP010000281.1 GCA_958446785.1 uncultured Collinsella sp.
CCGTCTCGCCTATCGCATAGAAACAGTTGGCGGTGCTGTCGGAATTGAGCACGACATGCTGGCCGGCAACGGTCACGCTGCCATCAACCGTAGTCTTGGCAATGTCGATGGTGCGCGCCGCCAAGCGGACGGCGCCGCCCACCGTGCAGTCGCGGATGGAGAGGCTCTCGCCTGCTGCAATTACGTCGCGGCCGATGGACGCATCGTCCAAGTTGAGGGCCTGACCTGCCCAGTACAGGTCACCTTCGACGCCGGACGAATTGGCGTCATTGTCGGTCGCAAGTACGTTGCCTGCGGTGTCTGTGCCGGCGAACGACGCCGTGGGAAGTGCGGTGACCGCTAGGGCGACGAGCGCGAATAGGATCGTGATGCGGACCCACGCTTTACGGCGCTGGGTCGACGGGAATTGATTACAGGGCATAGTGAATCCTTCGTCAGATGCTCGACATACACCTAACAGGGTACCCAACGCGTGGGCGCTCTAAAAGAACCTCTCGGTTGCATTTCGAAGGGTCGTGCCGTGCTGTTTACTTTTTACGGTGCAAGAAGCGCGCGATATCTTCTTCGGTGGGGCTTTTGATGTCAAAGCGCAGCGAGAGCCAGCGCAGACCCATGGTCACGACAACGCATACGACCAGCGCGGCGACATTGCTCATAATGCCGCTCATAACGAGACACACATAGCTTGTCGATCCGGCGATGGCGGCGATGGCATAAAAGTTAGTACGTTGGAAAATGCCTGGAACCACGCCCATAAAGCCATCGCGCAACATGCCGCCGCCCACCGCGGTGAAAAAGCCCATCATGATGCACACCGCCGGTGCAAAGCCGTAGACCAGCGCCTTGTCTGCTCCAGTGGCGGCGTAGATGCCGACCGAGATGATGTCGAGCAGGGGAATGAGTTTTTCGGGCTTGTCGACGATTGCCGGGAAAATATAGATGATGGCTGCCGTGGCAATGGAAAGCGGCAGCGCCATTGGCTGGTTGAGGATGTAGACGTTGCCCACCTGCAGCGTCATGTCGCGTAAAAGACCGCCGCCCAAGCCACAGACCACGGCGAGCACAACTGCACCCACCAGGTCGAGTTTGTGCTCGCGCGCGACCAACACGCCCGAGATTGAAGCCGCGACGACGGCGAACATTTCGAGCCAAAACGGGATGGCGACCATGGCATCCGTGGCGTGTGAGGTAACGGTCATAGCGGCGACGACGGGCAAGATGGGGGTCCTTTGGATTACGGATTTGGACAATGCCCGTACATAGTACATGTTCGGCGCCGATTGCGACCCTATTGCTCGGCAAACGGTCGGGACTGGATGCGGGCGTAGGTTCCATGTTTGGGGATCTGGGTCGATGCTGAACGCGATGGGGGCGTGGTTGAATAGGAGGGATGTCTAAATTTTGAGCGGAGCTCAAAATTTATGCGGTCGGCTTGCACCGACCGCACTGCGCTAAAAACGCGCCAGTGGCGCGTTTTCTTTACGCTCCGCGCCCTGGCGGGTTCGAATCCCTCCTCCTCCGCCGTATTTGCTTGTAAGGGACTCTAAACAAAAAAGCCCCCGTTTTCGGGAGCTTTCTCAACCAAAATGGCGGAGGAGGAGGGATTCGAACCCTCGTGACCTTATACAGGCCAAACGGTTTTCGAGACCGCCGCATTCAACCACTCTGCCACCCCTCCGCGTGGGGTAAAAACAAAGCAGGCTCGAAGGCCTGCTTTGGAATTAACTGGCGGAGAGTCAGGGATTTGAACCCTGGAGACGCTTTTGACGCCTACACGATTTCCAATCGTGCTCCTTCGGCCACTCGGACAACTCTCCGTTAAATGCGAAAGTCAGTATACACGAGGAATTGCAAAGTGCAAACAGAAAAGTTGTCATTTTTTGAAACGCTTGGCTTCGTGACGGGATTCAGGAGGCCAAAAACGGGCTCTGGCCAGCATGGCTGCATGCGGCAAAATGTTCAAAATGGGTATTTATATACGACGTGACAGCAATTTTAAAAATCGTTGAACGGTGTTGAGAACCACTGGTATGCATTTCGCGACCACAGCTTTGCAATTGTTGACCTGCGGTTTGATTTGGTTTGTCCCCGCAGTGCCGTATATTGTCCACAAATCCGTCAAGCATTTGGTCAGCATTTGGTTGGAATGCGCATGAAGTGCCGTGTGAGCATGGACATATGTGGAGGTCATGAGGTTGTAGCTGCATATTCTTGCAGCCTAGGAGGTTGAAAGATATTATTACCAAGTCTTTTCCTGCTTCAGGCGCACCTTCACGACCTGAAGCCACATTTGCCCAGAGGAGGTGACAATATGAAGGCTTATGAACTGCTGTTCTTTGTTGACCCGTCGCTCGACCCCGAGACTCGTCTCGCTGTTATGAAGCGTATCGATACCACGATCGCTGAGGGCGCTGGCAAGGTCGACTCCGTTGACGAGTGGGGCAAGCGCAAGCTCGCCTACGAGATCAACGACCTCACCGATGGTGACTACACCCTCATCAACTTCCACGCAGATCCTACCCAGATCGCCGAGCTTGATCGCGTCCTGCGCATC
>CAUCXP010000282.1 GCA_958446785.1 uncultured Collinsella sp.
CCGGAACATAGGGGCCGTACTGTGCCGGGTCGACCGAGTCGGCGGCGTCACCCGCAGCCTCGACAGCTGCGTCGTAGGCGTCGCGGCCCTGGCCGAGCACATACCAACCGTCGGTGCCAAAGAGCTGGTCGTTGGTGAAGTCGGTCACCGTGCCGCCCAGGGTGGAAACGGCGATGTAGTACACGCAGAACATGATGACCACAAAGATCGGCAGGCCCAGGATACGGTTGGTAACCACGCGGTCGATCTTCTCGGAGGCGCTCATCTTGGCCGGAGCTTTGGTCATGCACTCGTCGATAATGTGGGCAATCACGCCATAGCGCTCGCCGGTGATGATGGACTCGGCGTCGTCGTCGCAATCCTGCTCGCACTGGGCGACCAGCTGCTCGACGCGAGCGGCCTTCTCCTTGGTGAGGTTGATGAGCTTGCAGGCGTCCGCGTCGCGCTCAAACAGCTTGACAGCGTAGTAGCGACGCTTGTTGGCGGGAACGCTCGCCGGCAGGTTGTTCTCGATGTGGTCCAGAACGTCCTCGATGGAGGAATCGAACTTGTGCTCCGGCACCTGGCCCTTGGAAGCAGCAGACTTCTTGACCTGCTCGAACAGCTCCTTGATACCCTTGTTTTTAAGGGCCGAGATCATCATGACCGGGCAGCCAAGCTTCTTGGAAAGCTTGTCCGTGTCGATCTTGTCGCCGTTCTTCTCCACGAGGTCGGCCATGTTGAGGGCCACGACCACGGGCAGGCCGGTCTCGATAACCTGAAGCGCCAGGTACAGGTTGCGCTCGAGGTTGGTGGCATCGACCACCTGGACAACGACATCGGGCTCGCCGCTCATGAGGTAGTCGCGCGAGCACTGCTCCTCGGGGCTGTAGGGGGAAAGCGAGTAGATGCCGGGGAGGTCCGTGATGGTAACGTTCTTGTCGCTTAGGAGCTTGGCTTCCTTTTTCTCAACCGTGACACCGGGCCAGTTGCCAACGTAGCCGTTGGCGCCGGTGATCAGGTTGAAAAGCGTGGTCTTGCCGCAGTTGGGGTTACCCGCCAGCGCGACATGGATCTGAGAATCCGCCATTCAATCCTTCTTCCTTGTGTGCCCGCGCTGTCATCTCCGAGCGGGCTGGATATTGTGCTTCAACGTTGCATTGCTAAGTTAGAAAAACCTAACTTTACCTGCAAGAATACATGCCGCTGGCCCTTACTGGACCTCGACGACGGCAGCCTCCTCCTTGCGGATGGAAAGCTCGTAGCCGCGCACGTTGATCTCGACCGGATCTCCGAGCGGTGCGACCTTTACGACCTTAAACGACGTGCCCTTGATGAGCCCCAGGTCCATAAGGTGACGGCGCAGTGCACCCTCACCGTGAAGCTTGACGATGGTAGAGCTCTCGCCCACCTTGACGTCACCCAACGTCTTCATGTACTTGTCCCCCTTTCAGCTTTTTGCGAAATGCTGCGAACTAACCGACGGTCATGATGTGCATGGCAACCTTGGAATCGATACCAAAGCGTGCACCCAGCACCGTGACGATGATATTGGCGCCACTCGAGCTCACCACGTGGATCTCGTTGCCCTCGACAAAGCCGAGGTCCTTGAGATGGTGCTTCATATCCTCATTGCCCTTTACGCGAGACACGCGCACGGTTTCGCCCGCTTTTACCATCGAAAGCGGCATAGCCGGCATCTGCGGTCCGCAAGACATGAGTGAGCTCCTAACGTCAGTTCGTCCTCAACATCGACGCAGCAAAAGTTAACCACGTCTATGTTCGCTATAGTAAACTATCACGTGGTTAACTTTTTGGAAAGGGTCCCCATTTAGATTTCGAAAAAGTTTCCTATACGAAACAAAAAGGCGCGGCAAAGAGCTGTCCTTTGCCGCGCCCTGTCATGCTTAGAGCGAGAGGTTTCTGATCGATGTGACGCAGGAAGCCTCGTCTACGCCCGAAACGCGGAAGATGATGTCCTCGCCGCACTCGCCGTAGAGAGCCATGAGCCCCATTACATCGCGGCCGTCGGTATGGCGATCGCCGATACTGACCGATACGTTGCTACGATGCTTGGCAATGATGTCGTAAAGCAGCGCAACCGGGCGGGCATGCAGTCCCAACGGATCTTTAATCGTCTTTGTAAACTCGACCATGTCCCCTCCCGCGGCATCGCACATTCGGCCGGCAAACCCAACCACGTGGTAGTTATTGTAGCGTTAGATGCTTGTCGAGAGCTCCTCTGAACACCTCGTGGGCAAAAAGTGGCAAATATGAGTACTGTCACCGATTTAGTAGCAGCAAAATCGCGAGCAAAGTGCCTGCTTTGAGCGATTCGAAGAGGTTGAAAGCCGTCAAACGCCCTTTAAAGGGGGTTAGATAAATTGATTTTGAGCCCGTTTTTGCTCAGAACAGGCCGAAAAATATGACACCTCTTTTGCAACAGTACTCATATTTGGCATTTTTTGACCACGGGGTCCAAAACCATGCCCCAAAACACAAAAGGAGGGGCCTCGTAAGGGTGGCGCGCGCAGACGTGGTGTAAGAGCGTCCCGAGGTCCGTCGCTGCAAGT
>CAUCXP010000283.1 GCA_958446785.1 uncultured Collinsella sp.
AGAAACTCATCGACGTCTTTGAAATCGCGGTAGACCGAGGCAAAGCGAATGTAGGCCACCTTGTCGATCTTGGCCAAGCGCTTGAGCACCATGTCGCCCAACTCATGGGACGTGACGGCCGTCAGCGTACGAGAGCGCAGCTCGACCTCGATATCGTCGATAATCTCATTGAGCTTCTTAGTGTCGATATCGCGCTTGATGGTGGCGCGCATCAAGCCGACAAGCAGCTTATTGCGATCGAACCGCTGCTTGGTTCCGTCCGACTTGATGACCTCGATTGGGTCTTCGCATCGCTCGAACGTTGTAAAGCGGTAGTTACACGAGCAACATTCGCGACGGCGCTTGATGGTGTTATTAGACTCCTGCATACGGGAATCAACGACGCGGGTATGTGCCTTGCCGCATTTGGGACAGCGCATGGTACCTCCTCTTAAACGATAACAAGGGTACCATGCGCAGCGCGATAATGATTACGAACGAGCAGGAACCTTAAGATGCGCACCGGCGGCGAGCGAACCATGCTCCAGATGATTGACGTTACGGATCATGTCAGAAGTCTCTTGCGTGGAAAGGCCTTCGATTGGATATTCCTCGGCAAGCGACCAAAGATAATCGCCAGCCTGAACGCGAATGGTCTCGTAGGTAATGTTGGAAATGGACTCGGCATACGCGGCGTGACGAGCGCTAAAGACCGACGCAGCGAGGACAAAGAAGAGCGTAAGCGCAACGGCGACGGCGACAATCGTCGGAACCTTCAGGGCAACGCGGGCCGGCGCGACTACAGCCTGCTGATTGCGAGCAGGCTTTACGGTCAAAGGCTGAATGCCGGAGCGGCCACCCTGAACAACCGTAAAAGTAGGTTCTGCAGGCGTCTCGAGCTTAAGGGCGAGGTTACCCTGGACCATATTCGTTGCGTTCATCATGTTCTCCTCTCGCGTGTTTTGCTGAGAACAGTTTTATCAAGCCGCGCGGACAAAAATGTCTAGCGCGAGAACGAATGTTCGGTTATTATTATCTTCGAACAGTTGTTCCTGTCAAGCAAAATTCGAACATTTGTTTGACATGGGTAGAGAGGATGCCCTGATGGCTCGCAAAATTACCAAGCGTCAGCAGCAAATTTACGACTTCATCAAGGAATATCAGCAGGAGAAGGGTTATCCGCCCAGCGTGCGCGAGATGGCTTCTGCCGTGGGCCTTTCCTCCCCCAGCACCGTGCACGCCCATCTCTCTGCCCTGGAGGCGCGCGGGCTACTCAAGCGCGATGCCACCAAACCGCGCGCCCTGGAACTCTTTAACGAGGACGGTTCCTCTGTCTCAATTTCTAAATCTGACGAGCCCACCGCACCTCGCGGAACGGTCTCGCTACCGCTCGTTGGTCGCGTTGCGGCTGGGATCCCCATTCTGGCCGAGCAGAATATCGAAGACACGTTTACTATCCCGACCGAAATCGCGACTGATCAGGGTTCCTTTATCCTTGAGGTGCATGGGAGCTCAATGATCAATGTCGGCATCTTCAATGGAGATTACATCATCGTCCGTGAACAAAAGAGTGCCATGAACGGCGAAATTGTCGTGGCCATGATTGATGGTTCAGCGACCGTCAAGACGTTCTACAAGGAGCAGGGGCGCGTGCGCTTGCAGCCCGAGAACGACACTATGGAGCCTATCTATGCGACGAACCCCGTTATTTTGGGTAAAGTTGTCGGTTTAATGCGCCGGTTCTCGTAATGCAAAAACGCATCACCATCTTTGATACCGTCCGCGGGTTTACGATGATTTCTATGGCAGGTTTTCACGCTTGCTACGATCTCGCCTACCTGTACTGCTGGGATATGCCCTGGTTTACCCAGTCAGTCTTTCAAGACATCTGGCGCGCCAGCATCAGCTGGGTATTTTTGTTTATCGCGGGTTGGATGTGTACCCTTTCGCGCAACAATATCAAACGTGCCGCCAAATACGCCTTAGCAGCACTCGTCGTCTGGGTGGCAACAACACTTGTCTCAGTCGACGATTCGGTTAATTTTGGCATCATCTACTGCATGGCCGCATGTACTGGCATCGTGGCGTTGACCGATCCCGTCCTTAAGAAGATATCGGCGAGATGGGGCATGCCCCTATGCCTTGTGTTGTTCGCCCTCACCTGGAGCATCCCCAAAACGACCTACCCTGTCCCCTACCTGGCGTGGCTGGGATTTCCGAGCCCTGGGTTTGTCTCGGGTGATTACTACCCCATCATCCCGTTTATCTTTATGTATCTTGCAGGATACTTCGCCGCACACATAGCGCAGGGAATCGATAAGACCGTCCCTAGCTGGGCCTACGCCAACCCCCTGCCGGCGCTCGCCAGCCTTGGACGTCACGCACTCCCCTTTTATCTGCTGCATCAGCCCATCATTCTGGGCATTTTGGAGCTCGTCTACTCGGTGCGATAACGCTCGAGCCGCGGTGCAATACGAGCCGGCAACTTCGCCACAATGCGAACACCGTCCTCGAGATATTCCTCATGCAGAAGGGTTCCCTGCTCATGCACCAGCGTGAT
>CAUCXP010000284.1 GCA_958446785.1 uncultured Collinsella sp.
ACATAACATGTGTAGTCTCTGGAAGCAGATTATCGAGTCCCGTGTTACGCGCGAAACCAAGCCCTGCGTTCTCCTTATGCACTGTTCGCACGCGATCGTTCTCAAAGGAGAGTCGATCACACAGCTCGCCCGACCCGTCGGTCGACCCGTCGTCGATGAGCAGTACCTCGAACACCGAGTACGACTGTTCCAGAATGGAGCGGACACACCGTTCAAGATAGCGTCTAACGTTGTACACGGGCACGATTAGGGTTAATTTCAGATTTTGATCCACGTTTAAATAGGCCTTCTAGTCGTATCTCTTAATCAACCGAGCGGGCACCCCGGCGTACAGAGCGCCCGCTTCGTTAAGGTCGCGCGTGACAACAGAGTTCGCTGAAACAAGAGAGCAACACGCAATCGTGCAGCCGCGCGTAACGACCGTATTAGCGCAAAGCCAACAACGATGACCGATCGAAACCGGCGCGTGGAGTAACTTCGAGCTAACCCCCCCCCTGCGATCGAATTCGTGGTCGTGGTCATAAATCTGGACATTAGGACCAAGGAGCGTGTCTGCACCGATGCGGGCGGATTCGACTACCGTCACTCGGCAGCCCTCGTTCATATAGACGCCGTCTTCCAGTACTAAAGTTGCGCCTTTATTAACCTGTACGAAGCACTCGGGGCTCAAATAAACGCCCGCACCGATGCTGAGGGAAGCGCCCTCGCCCAATATCACCCGTGCGCCCTTGCCCAGGTACAATGGTTTCCCTGAGGCGATCTTGAGCCGATTTCCGGTCACAACGCGCACCTTGGCAACCCGCAGGGCGGAAGCGCCCCATTTAAGCGCCTTAGCAATCTTGTTCATCGGTGCTTCCGCTACTCGTAGGGTCGAAGTTGCTGGAAGCGCTGACGCGCCAGGCCTTCAACTCATGCGCAATACGTTTGTCGGCAGGCGGAAGTGACATATAGTCCCCGTACATTATCGAGAGATAGCGATCCGCATCCTCAAAGCCAAAGAACCGTTCGTTTTCGAATTCGTATTCAAACAAGTTGCTAAACAGGCTTGCGGGGAAAACCTCCAGCGACTGGCTGACCGCCCAAGCCAGATTGGCAGCAGTGCCGATAGTCGAAAAGCAACCGTTATCCGTCATCGTTCTTAGCTTACCGAGAGCCCACTGTTGCAGAGGGGTGTGCCTGGCAAACGCGCCGAAGACGGTTTTGAAGCAGCCAGCAACTCCTGGCTGTCCCGAGCTCCATCTTGATGCTTGGAACAGGTACTTATATCGAACTGCTGCATCCCAGGCCTTGTTGGCTTCGGCTTCACTTTCGAAAGAAACAATCGGAAAGATATCGATCCACACATATTCGCGGATTCCCTCTGCAATGAATGCAGACTTTACCTCAATGCTGGTATCCACCAGTTTTTCAAAAGGAATTGCAGCTGAACCTTTAAGGTTCAGCTGACTGGCAAGCCCAACATGGGATTGCTCCGCTCCAGCACGGGAGGCGAAGCCAGCCAGAAACTTCCTGTAGTCCTCAACGGGCATGACGACGTCGATATCATCATCCCAAGGAATGAACCCCTTGTGCCTAACCGCACCGAGAAGAGTGCCGGAACCCAGTGAGTATCGCAGATTGTTCTCTCGACAATAGCAGTCGAAAATGCGAAGGAGGCGCAGCTCGGCAGCTTTCACCTCTTGCATGGATAAATACTCGGTCGTCATATTACGCTCCTTTAGTCATATTCCTATAGCGATCAGAGAGCTGCTCGTAGAGCGACCTCGTGGTGTAACCCGCTTTATCAAGAAATGGAACATAGTCCGCCTCGGCAGTGAGTTCCCTTTTGCCGGCGCAGGTTACCAGCAAATCAGCCCACTCCTTGTCGGAAAGCGAAAGTGCTGCGCGCTTGAGAAGGCCCGTCAGATCGGCCTCTTGGGTAACCGCGTCAGAGCTGAGGATGGGCAGTCCATTTGCCTGGGCCTCAATGAAGGCAATCGGTAGCCCCTCGTGGAAAGAGGGGGCAAGCAGCGCATCCATGGCGCTGTAGTACCTCCAGATATCGTCAACGGTACCGATGAAAACCGCCGATTCGCCCAGCCCCAATTTAGCCGCCTTCTCCTTCGCAAGGGGAAGTTCCTCGGCTTGGCCGAAGAGCAGAAGGCGGGAATCGGCCTCACTGGAGCGCAGCTGATTGAAGATATCGAGGGCGCGCAGGGTGTTTTTCGCAGGAATGCCTGCCCCGACAAACCCTATGACGACGGCATTGCCCGGGATCCCAAGCCGATGTCTAACGGCAGCCCGGGCAGAGGACGAGAATCGAAATTTATCGGAATCGACCCCGTTGTGCACCAAGGTATAGCCAGCGCCCTGAAAGAGATATTCACCTGCGACCTCGCTGCATGCCCAGCGCTCACTCGCCGACGGGAGAAACCTCTCTATCATGGCCACGTTGACCATATTCTTCAAACGCGAGGTGCTGCCAAGCGCGCTGTTATGGCAGTGCACGATGCGCGAGGGAACTCCGGCCTTTTTTGCCTCAGAGGCGAAGACGAAG
>CAUCXP010000285.1 GCA_958446785.1 uncultured Collinsella sp.
AACGTCAATGGCCTCAAGCAGGGTATCCATGTTTTACTCCTATCGGTTTTCCGCCGGGCCTTATGCCCGGTTGGGATCCGTACGGTACGCCGAAATTGTAGGCGCTGGGGGATACCCAGCGCCAGATGCAATTACGAGAGTTTTTGAATCGCGCGTGCGACGCGAGCGATGGGCAGGCCCACCACGTTGTAGAAGTCACCCGAAATATCATGCACGAGCATGCGCCCGCCGACGCCCTGGATGCCGTAGGCGCCGGCTTTGTCCATGGGCTCGCCTGAGGCGACGTAGCGCTCAATCTGCTCGTCGGTGAGCTCATAGAACGTCACATCGGTCACATCGACAAACGACAGGCTCTCGGCGGCGTGTGGAGCGGTGGTGTCTCCGGCCCTAACGATGCAGACGCCGGTTGCCACCTGGTGCGTGCGACCCGAGAGCTCGTGGAGCATGGTGCGGGCCTCGTCCTCGTTTGCCGGCTTACCCAAAAGCTTGCCATCGAAGGTGACGATGGTGTCGGCCGCGATGGTCAGCTCATTGGGCTCGGCGTGCTCGGCGGCAACGGCGGCAGCCTTAGCGCGAGCTAAGCGCTCGACAAGCGTAAGCGGGGCCTCATCATCAAAAGGAGTCTCGTCGATGTCAGCGGGAATGACGCGAATGTCATAGCCCGCCTCGCGCATCAGCTCGATGCGGCGCGGTGATTGCGAAGCCAAAATCATAGCTGAATGCCCTCGGCGACCTTCTCGACGGCCTTGTCGCCGGCGAGCGTGCGCAGCAGCTCAAGCGCAAAGGGGAGCGACTGGGCCATGCCGCTGGCGGTGATGATGTTGCCGTCTTGCGTAACCTTCTCGCCGGTATAGGCGCCTTCGGGGAAGCTCTTCTCAAAGCCAGGGAAGCACGTGGCGTGGCGCCCCTCGAGCAGGTCGAGCTCACCCAGGATAAACGGGGCGGCGCAGATGGCGGCGACGTGCTTGGTCGCGGCGAACTCGCAGACCACGTCGCAGACGCGCTGATCGGCGCGCAGGTTGGTGGCGCCGGGCAGACCGCCGGGCAGCACGACGCAGTCATACTCGTCAAAGTTAATCTCGTCAAAGAGTGCGTCGCAGGTTACGGGAATCTGCAGCGAGCTTACGACCTCGCGCGTGGGCATGATCGAGACGAGCGTGGCGCGCACGCCGCCACGACGCATGACATCGACCATGGTCAGGCATTCAATCGTTTCAAAGCCATCGGCGGCGAGAACGGCAACGCTGGGCATGAGGGTTCCTTTCATAGGCGGCATACAATTAGCCGTCTTATACCCCGAAGACCTCCGCTTGCCACGCTCGATTTCCCAATGATTTTTCTGAGCAATGATTAAGTGGCTAGTTGCGCTTGAGGTGGACGACGGTTTCGCAGTGGAAGGTTTGCGGGAACAGGTCAACTGGCGTGATCTTTACGGGGGAGAAGGTGCCTTCTTCGACAAAGCGTTTGAGATCGCGTGCCAGGGTGGCCGGGTCGCAGCTCACGTAGGCGACATCGCGAGCACTCGTGCTGGCGATAAGGCCGATCGCTTCGGGGGCGAGGCCTGCGCGCGGCGGGTCGACCACCAAGACGTCGGCATCCTGGTCGGGGAACTCGCGCACCGCGTCTCCGCCAATGACGTCGACGTTATCAAGCTTGTTGATCTCCAGATTACGGCGCAGGTCGCGCACGGCGGGGCCGTAGGCCTCGACGGCGGCGACAAAGTCGCAGCGGCGGGCGAGCGGCAGGGTAAAGGTGCCGGCACCGCAGTACAGGTCCACGGCAAGCTCGTCTTCCTGCGGGTCGAGCGCTTCCATGACAAGGTCGATCAAAATCTCGGCACCCTTGGTGTTGACCTGGAAAAAAGACGGGGCAGACAAGCGCATCTGGCCGTCAGCGATGTTCGCGGTCCACGAGCCCTCTCCGGCGAGCATTTCGACCTTGGAGACACGGCGGGCCTTCTTTTCACCCTTGCTCATAACGCGCACTATGCTCGTGGGGTGTGCGGCGTCTGCCAGCACGCGCGAGACCTGTGAGCGCGGGAAAGAGCCCGTAGGCGTCCAGAGCGCCACCTCGAGTGCCTTGGTGCGGCGCGAGGCGCGAATGCCCACGCGCTCCAAGCCCAGGTCGTGGCTGCCGCTCAGATAATTGAGCGCGCCGACAACCGATTTGAGTGCCTTGGGGAAGCGTTTGTCGAACAACGGGCACGAATCGACGGTCACAATCTTGCTGGGATCGACGCCGTGCATGCCAAGACGCACGCGGCCGTTTACAACGGTCGGTTCGAGCTCAATTTTATTGCGGTAGCCCCAATCGTCCTTGGTGTGGCGGATGGGCTGCACCAGCTCGTCGACTTGCTCAGGGGTGAACTTGCCGATGCGCTCGAGCGTGGAGCGCAGGTTTTGCTCCTTGGCGGCAAGCTGAGCGGTGCGTGAGAGGTTGCCCCACGAGCAGCCACCGCAGATGCCCACGAAGGGGCAGGGAGGCTGAATGCGATCGGGGCTCGGCTCCAGAATCTCGGTGGCGCGGGCGCGCATAA
>CAUCXP010000286.1 GCA_958446785.1 uncultured Collinsella sp.
GCCCGAGGAGAAGCGCCGCATCATCGGTACGCAGTTCTGGCAAGAGGTCTTCGCCGTGGCGCAGCAGCTCGAGACCGATGGCAAGCCGGTCAAGTACCTGGCTCAGGGCACCATCTACCCCGACATCATCGAGTCCGGCGCTCGCAAGACGGGCGGCAAGACGGCCACCATCAAGAGCCACCACAACCTGATTCCGTTCCCCGAGGGCGTGCACTTCGACCTTATCGAGCCGCTCGACCACTTCTTTAAGGACGAGGTCCGCGCACTTGGCCTGGCGTTAGGCCTGCCGGGTCACATCGTGTTCCGTCAGCCCTTCCCGGGCCCGGGCCTTGCCATCCGCATCATCGGCGCGGTCGACAAGGAGAAGCTCGAGATCCTCAAGAATGCCGACGCTATCGTGCGCGAGGAGCTCGACGCCTACAACCAGCGTCTGTTTGAGCAGACCGGCGAGCGCAACTCCGAGCACAGCTGCTGGCAGTACTTTGCGGTTCTGCCCGACATCAAGTCCGTCGGCGTTATGGGTGACGAGCGCACCTATCAGCGCCCGATCATTCTGCGCGCCGTCGAGTCCAGCGACGCCATGACCGCCGACTGGGCCAAGCTGCCCTACGACGTGCTGGCCCGCATCTCCGGCCGCATCGTTGCCGAGGTCCCCGGCGCCAACCGCGTGTGCTACGACATCACGTCCAAGCCGCCGGCGACGATCGAGTGGGAGTAGCCGAGGGTCTAATACGGCACGTCACAAAAGGTAGTGAATAGCAATGAAGCCCCAGGTAGAATTGGCTATCTGGGGCTTCTTCATGCAACGTCGCGATGCGCTCCATAACGCTCTATTTGGGGAATTTAGTTCAGGCGATGAAGACGGGCACATGAACGCAGAAAGGACGGCACGAGGCCCACTTGAATCCTCGACACTCATCCGCATTATCGTTGCCCCAATGCCCTCTGCATCAAGCGAGGTCGGCGGTTAAGCAACGGCTCGGCGAGTGTTATTTTGAGAGCTACGCGCATCTAAGGCGAGTTTTCGTGGTAAAAACTACTTGCCGGAAGCCGCGGCTTTCAGAGTACGGCTTACGTGCACGTTTAACCTCCGTGGGCGACGGGGTGCCGCAAGGCGTAGAGTATCGCTCACCTGTAGGGGCAGCGTCGCTTTAGGACCGAGGGTTCGGCCTACTACGAGACGCCCCAGCGCATCATCGACGGCAACACCAAGCGCATTGTCTCCGAGTGCCAGGCGTACCTCGACCGCTACGAGCGCGAGGGAAGGCCCCACTTCGCCGTCGACATCGACCGTATCGTGGGGCTGCTGGAGGGCGAGAAGTAGGGCACTTCGGCTCAGTCTCGAGCCATGTGGAGTCGCTCCGCATTTTTGAACGCCGCGTGTGCGTCCCAAATACTTGAGAAACTTGAGAAACAAGCTGTGAAGTGCAGTGGCTCGCCCGTGCCCGTGCATAGCCGTCACCATTAGCGTCTACGCGGCGTCGGCTTCAAGTGGAACTGGCCCCACTGCTGTATATGGTTTGCCTTGCTGCACATGGCGATCAATGCCCGCGATGCTTCTGCTTGCGCTTCAGCTTTCGCTGCTCGAAGCGCGCCTCCGCCTCATCCGCGCGACGCTGGCTTCTTGCTTGAGCCGACTCCCGCTTCATCGCTTCCCGCTGTGCTGCGAGCGCCTGTTGTGCCTTGGTGCTCACCGCGGGCCGCTTAAGGGCTTTCGCTGCCTCGCGAGCGCGTCGCTTGGGATTCTTCGCGGGCTTGCTTGTTTCCGTGGCCTCGTCACCGAAGAACGCGAGCTTCGCCCATTTGCTTGTAACGAATTACAGGATTTCCTCATCGGACGGTTCCGCGCCGAAGACGATGCGGGCGGCGCCGTATCTGCCGTCCTCGACATGCTCCGCCAGCCCGACCCAGAATTGGCCGTCATGATATACGGTCAGGGTGGATGACACGCTGATCTGCATGGTTGGTTCCTCCTTTATGTAGATGACCATGCAGAGAAGGGACAACCAAGGAGGCAGGTTACTGATGCGGACTCCCGCACGCCCACGACTACCCGACGGGGACTGTGTTTTCATCTCTGGTGGTTGGATTGTAGCATGAGCGAATGCGCATTGACCTCGCTGCCGGCATGCTGTGACTGGTCGAGGGTTTTACCAGGAATGGGGAAAGCCGGCACAGGAGCTGCGCCCGGGCGATGTGGTCAACATCGCCCCGGGGGTGAAGCATTGACACGGAGCCGCGCCCGACGGCTGGTTCTCCCATCTCGCGCTGGAGGTTCCGGGCGAGGAGACCTCCAACGAGTGGTTGGAGCCTGTGAACGACGAGGATTATCTCAAAGCGACTAACAAAGAGGCTTAAGCACCGTCGCCCACCCGCGCCGCCGAGAGCAGTGCGCCCAAATCGGCCTGGATTGCCTCCGCCTTGCTTCCGAGCTGCAAGGGGGCTGAGTCGCCCGAGATGTTTACGCTCAACAGATGTGCATCCGGCAGCTTTGCGGCCATGCTCCAGAACGGGAGCGTGATGATGCCGGGG
>CAUCXP010000287.1 GCA_958446785.1 uncultured Collinsella sp.
TAAGAGGCAGGGCCGGCGCCCATGTTGTCCGGGTGCAGGGTACGGCCAGTGCCGCCACCAGAAGCGACGGAGAAGTACTTCTTGCCAGCCTCGAGGCGCTCCTTCTTGTAGGTGCCAGCGACGGGGTGCTGGAAGCGGGTGGGGTTGGTGGAGTTACCGGTGATCGAGATGTCGACGTTCTCGTGCCACATGATGGCAACGCCCTCGCGGACGTCATCGGAACCGTAGCAGTTAACGGCAGCGCGGGGGCCATCGGAGTAGGGGATGGTCTCGACGACCTTGAGCTCGCCCGTGTAGTAGTCGAACTGGGTCTTCACGTAGGTGAAGCCGTTGATGCGGGCGATGATCTGAGCGGCGTCCTTGCCCAGACCGTTGAGGATAACGCGCAGCGGCTTCTTGCGAGCCTTGTTGGCGTTCAGAGCCAGGCCGATAGCGCCCTCAGCGGCAGCGAAGGACTCGTGGCCAGCCAGGAAGGCGAAGCACTCGGTGTCGTCGGAGAGCAGCATAGCGCCCAGGTTGCCGTGGCCCAGACCGACCTTGCGGTCCTCGGCGACGGAGCCGGGAACGGTGAAGGCCTGGATGCCCTCGCCGATGATGGCGGCAGCCTCAGAAGCGGTCTTGGCGCCACGCTTGACAGCGAGAGCGCAGCCGAGGGTGTAGGCCCACTCGGCGTTCTGGAAGGCGATGGACTGGGTGTTGTTGACGATCTCACGCGGGTTGAAGCCCTTGTCGGTGCAGATCTGCAGAGCTTCCTCGAGGGAGGCGATGCCGTTGTCGGCGAGGCACTTGTTGATCTTGTCAGCGCGGCGCTCGTAACCTTCGAACGTAACAGTCATAGTTATTTCCCTCCCTTTCTACTCGTGAACCGGGAACACGCTGGCGACGGAGTGAGTCTCCTCGTCGGTGCGCGGGTCGATGTACTTGGCAGCGTTCTCCCACTGACCATAGTGGCCCATAGCGCCAGCGATGGCCTCCTCGGGGGTCTTACCGGCCTTGACGGCGTCGGTGAACTTGCCGAGGTTCAGGAACTCGAATGCGATGATCTCGTTCTTGTCGTTGAGAGCCATGCGGGTGACGTAGCCCTGAGCGAGCTCGAGGTAACGAGCGCCCTTGGCCTTGGTGCCGAACATGGTGCCGACCTGAGAGCGAAGGCCCTTGCCGAGGTCGTCGAGGGAGGCGCCCACGGGCAGGCCGCCCTCGGAGAACGCGGTCTGGCTGCGGCCGTAAACGATCTGCAGGAAGATCTCGCGCATAGCAACGTTGATGGCGTCGCAGACGAGGTCGGTGTTGAGGGCCTCGAGGATGGTCTTACCGGGAAGGATCTCGGAAGCCATGGCGGCAGAGTGGGTCATGCCCGAGCAGCCGATGGTCTCAACGAGGGCCTCCTCGATGATGCCGTCCTTGACGTTCAGCGTGAGCTTGCAGGCGCCCTGCTGAGGTGCGCACCAACCCACACCGTGCGTAAGACCGGAGATGTCGGAAATCTCCTTAGCCTGGACCCACTTGCCCTCCTCGGGGATGGGTGCGGGGCCGTGGTATGCACCCTTGGCAACGGGGCACATGTTCTCCACTTCCTGTGAGTACTGCATGCCTCTCCTCTCTATCGTGTTGGCGTCCCGTCTGGGGGTCGTGGCTGGCGATTGCCGGGCGACCCTTCGAAAGGGACATGACATGCAGCCCCTATAATACCGCGAAATGCACGGAATATTCGGCGAACGGCTCAGTTTTCGTAGCGAGAAGCGCGGAACTTTCAATTGAAGCGTTTTAACTCTATGTTCTGTGGTCGCGAACTTCCGTAGAGGGGGTCCGTCTTGGGCAAGCTTTTGGTCAGCTCTTGTAAGCGTTGCAGGGGCTGACCTGTTGCAATGGTGCCGTTCGCCGCCCGTTTACTGCCTTTGGCCGCGCGAGTGTATTGTTTTGCGTGAATGTTTTGATGGCACGCTTCAATCGTGCTGTATTGGATGGCAAGCAGATCCCGGCGAAGGGAGCGCCATGCAGCGCGTTTGGAGAACGGTTACCGGCTCTTACCATGTCTGTGCCCGCGGTATGGGCAAGCAGCTCATCTTTGAGGGCGATGAAGACCGGTGGGAGTTTTTGGAGCTGATGCGCGACTGCTGCCGCGAGGAGGGTGTGACGGTTATTGCCTGGTGCCTTATGGGCAATCACGTGCATTTGGTGCTTGCAGATTACGAGGACGCGATGAGCGCAGCCATGCACCGGCTGCTTTTGACGTACGCGCGGCGGTTCAATAAACGCACGGGGCGCACAGGCCATCTGTTCCAGAACCGTTTTGACCGGCGCTCGCTCGATACCGACCGTTATCTAATGGCCGCCATTCGCTATGTTCACGCTAATCCGCAGGAGGCGGGTATCGCCCTGATTGAGCGTTATCCCTGGAGCAGCTTTGCCGAGTATCTGCGAGCGTATGACAACGATACGACGAGGGGATTTTCCGACCCTTCTTGCGTGCTTGAGCTTTTTGGTTCTGCCGAGGGCTTTATTGCCTATTCGCTTTCGACGCCCGACGGCAGT
>CAUCXP010000288.1 GCA_958446785.1 uncultured Collinsella sp.
AGCTCATGCGCGAGCTTGCCAAGGTGGTCAACGTGACGCGTAAGCGCGCCGCCAATATGGCCGCCGGTCCCATGCCCGTCTATGTCGTGCTCGTGATCGATGCCGCCACCGGCCAGAACGGTCTGAACCAGGCGCTCGAGTTTAACGAGGCGCTGGGCCTGGACGGTATTATCATGACAAAGCTCGACGGCACGGCAAAGGGCGGTATCGCCATGGCCGTGGCCGAGAAGCTCAAGCTTCCCATCCTGCGCATCGGTGTGGGAGAGCAGGTCGATGACCTGCAGGAGTTTAATGCCAAAGATTTCTGCCGCGCCCTGGTGGGCGAGTCCAACTAAGGAGTGACTAGTGTTTGATTCTCTGAGCGATCGCCTCAACGACACATTTGACCGCCTGCGCGGCAAGGGTAAGCTGACCGAGGCCGATATCACCTCGGCCATGCGCGACATTCGCATGGCGCTGCTCGAGGCCGACGTCAACTTCAAGGTCGTTAAGGAGTTTGTCGCTAAGACCAAGGAGCGCTGCACGACCGCCGAGGTCATGGAGTCGCTGTCGCCAGCACAAAACGTCGTCAAGATCGTGCTCGACGAGCTCACCGAGATGCTCGGCTCCACAGAGAGCAAGCTCGTCTTTAGTAACCGCATTCCCAATGTCATCATGCTCGTGGGCCTGCAGGGCTCCGGTAAGACCACGGCGGCCGTAAAGCTGGCCTACCTGCTCAAGAAGCAGGGCCGCTCGCCGCTGCTCGCCGCGTGCGACGTCTACCGTCCCGCCGCTGCCGACCAGCTGGCCACGCTTGGCGGAGAGATTGGCGTGCCGGTCTTCCGTGGCGATGGCGAGCACCCGGTTGACATCGCCAAGGGCGCCATCCAGGAGGCCGTTGACCACCTGCGTGACGTGGTCATCGTCGATACCGCCGGTCGTTTGCAGATCGACGAGCAGATGATGCAGGAGGCCGTGGACGTCAAGAAGGCCGTCAAGCCCGATCAGGTGCTGATGGTCGTCGATGCCATGACCGGCCAGGATATCGTCAACGTCGTCTCGACCTTTGCCGAGCGTACCGACTTTGACGGCGTGATCATCTCCAAGCTCGACGGCGATGCCCGTGGCGGTGGCGCGCTTTCGGTGCGCCAGGTGACCGGCAAGCCCATCAAGTTCGTGAGCATGGGCGAGAAACCCGATTCGCTTGAGCCGTTCTATCCCGATCGTATGGCCAAGCGAATCTTGGGCATGGGCGATGTTGTCGGCATCATCGAGGCGGCCGACGCAGAGCAGCTCGAGGCCGCCGAGCGCATGCTGCGCGAGGGCTTTACCATGAACGACATGCTCGACCAGATGAAAGCCGTCAAGAAGATGGGCGGCATGAAGGGCATCTTGGGCATGCTTCCCGGTGGCCAGCGCGCGCTCAACCAGATGGGCGGCAACCTGGACGAGGGCATCTTCGACAAGAACGAGGCCATCATCATGTCGATGACCAAGGAGGAGCGTCTGCGTCCCTCCATCATCAACGGCCAGCGCCGCGCCCGCATTGCCAAGGGCGCCGGCGTGACCCCCACTGAGGTCAATAGCCTTATGAAGCAGTGGGGCGAGATGAATAAGATGATGGGCCGCATGCGCACGATGGCCAATCAGGCACAGGCCGGCGGCAAAAAGGGCAAAAAGGGTAAGAAGGGCAAGAAGATGCGCATGCCCAATATCCCCGGCCTGGATGCTATGGGTCTGGGCGGCATGGGCGGCTTGGGAATGGGCGGTCCCAAGTCCGATATGGAGCTGCTGCGCCAGATGGAAGCGCAGATGCGCAATAAGAAATAGAGCTGTAATTCCAGCTTGATATGGCAAAGGCCGCTCGGAAGCTACCGGGTGGCCTTTGCTGTTGGCTTTGTTTGTTGGGTTGCGTTTGGCGTCGCGCCCCGAGCTCGCGGTGCCGTGCCGTTAGTGGCAGCCGCAGCCCTCGTGGCCCTCGTGCTCGTGATGGCCGTGGCAGCCGCAGGAATCGCCATGCTCGTGAGTGTGCTCGTGGTCGTGGCCGTGGCAGTCGCAGGTGGCTTCGCCGTTCTGTGCGAGCGTGCCGGCAATGAGGGCCCCGACGCAGGCGTCGCAGCTGCCCTGGGCGCCCGCATAGACCGTGATGCCGGCTTGGGCAAGCGCGTTGATAGCGCCGCCGCCGATACCGCCGCAAATGAGCGTGTCAACGCCACCGTTGGCAAGCAGGCCCGCCAAGGCGCCGTGGCCGGTGCCACCGGTGCCTACGACCTGCTCGTTGAGCACCTTGCCATCCTGGATGTCGTAGATCTTGAACTGCTCGCTGCGGCCAAAGTGCATAAAGATGTTGCCGTTGTCGTACGTCGTTGCCACCCTCATGGTGCCGACCTCCTTTGCTGGCCATGCGGCCGTCGTCGTGGCGATGGGGGAGTACGCGATATTGCCGCCCTCGATGACAATCGCCCGTCCATTGACCAACGCGTTTGCCACCTTGCGATGCGCGCGGCTGCAGATTGCCGCCACCGTGGTGAGGGCAATGCCCATGTGTTG
>CAUCXP010000289.1 GCA_958446785.1 uncultured Collinsella sp.
GGAGGGTCCTTGCGGACATCGGCTATTTCCCGGTCGTGAACGGTTACCAGTCGTTTTTCCGCGACCCGAGCACCCGGGTATACCGCGAAGGCGCCACTTTTGGAGACATCCTAGCGCTTTACGAGTTCGACGTCGAGCTCAGGGAAATAATGCTCGATGCACTGCTCAAGGTCGAGGCGAAGATCAGGTCGGCGCTGGCCCACGAGTTCTGCGCTGCATATGGCGAGTCCCAGAGTAAGTATCTAGACGCCCGCTGCTACGCGACATCAAAGGGCGCGAAGCGTGTTCTCCCGAAGCTACTGAACATGCTTGATTATATCGCCAACAAGGATACCAGCCATGAATACCTCGCCTACTACCGCAGGGCATATAAGAACGTGCCACTGTGGGTCGCTGTGAACGCCATGACCTTCGGGCAGATTTCGAAAATGCTCACGGCACTTAGGGACACTGAGAAAGCCAAGATTGCCAAGAGATTCGGGGTCGGAAATCCAAAGGAACTCTCTTCGTTTATCCGCGTGCTCGCCCTCTACAGGAACGTCTGCGCGCATGGCGAGCGCCTCTTCTCTCACAGGTGCCACGTTGAGATTCCTGACACGGCCTTGCACGCCAAGCTCGGCATCGAAAAGATTGGGCCGGATTACGTTTGCGGCAAGGTAGACGTCTTCTCGGCAGTGATCACCCTTCGATACCTCCTGCGCGACGACGAGTTCAAGGCATTCAAGGCTAAGCTCGTCAAGTGCGTTAACGGATACTTGTCATTGGATGAGAGCATCGGCGAGGAGCGCCTCCTTGAAGCCATGGGGTTCCCAGCCGAATGGAAGAAGATAACCAGGTATAAAATTTAAGATCGACCCACCTAAAAGCAAAATTGCTCAGGATTTATCTAACATGAACCACGAATCGGATCATACAGTTGACGCTGCCAAGAAAGTAATAGACGCCGGTCTTCTTGAGCTGTTCGAGCGCCTGCAAGCTGTTAAGCATGCAGGCGCTCGAATCTAGACACGATCCATGACATAAAGCCCAACCAACGCACAACGACAGTTTTCCATGTCAAAAGGACACTGAAGCGTGAGGTGGTTCGAGTCTCGCTAATACAAATAATCAGCAGTTCAGGTCTTATGGGAATAATTTTTTTCGCATCGCGTTGCTTCTAAGCGGTTGTTTATACCTGGATGTATACACTAAGGAGGCAGCAATGCTTTTGAGCTATGTTCAGCTAGATGACGGCGCTCAGTTTGCCTACTCAGAAACACGAGATGACGGGACCGTTCGCGTACCCGTCGAGCGTCCGGTTGACTTTGGCTTTGACCATGCAGAATGCTTCTTGCCTGCGGTTAATTGGTTCAATGTCGAAGGTTTTTCTACTGACGATCTGGATTTTTTGACCGAGTTCGTTAGATCAAACGCCCCATTTATCTTCGAACTTGCAGAACGGCAAAAAACCGGATCGGCGGTTTCGGCGCTGGCCCCCTGACGTTCTACTGTTGAACGGCAAATAACACATGATTTCGCCTACAGACATATCCACCGTCGCCTCCCGCGTGCTGGCTCAATACGACGTCAGAGAAGCCTATTTATTTGGTTCGTTTGCCCGAGGCGAGCAAACGCCCAATAGCGATATTGACTTGCGCCTAGTCTGCGGCAACACCATGACGTTCGGCACGCTTTACGAACTCTCCCATGAGCTCGAGAGGGAACTTGGGCGAAAGGTTGATATCGTCACCAACCCACCAGAGCACATGCGCCTGCCCTTCCGCAAAAGTATCAAGCAAGATGAGGTGCGCATCTATGAAGCAACATGTGCGGGACGATGAGTTTGCGAATATCATCCTGCTATCTGATCCTCCCGATGTACTCAACGTTGAGAGCCTAAAGGCCATCCGCGATGGGGATGCGTTGATAGCCACGGGAAAGCCCAGCCGGTCTAACGCAAAAATAGCTCGCCACCCAATCGGGGGTTTACTTCGCGCTATACAGCTCTACGAGCAGATCCGACTCGACCTACGCCGTGCCTCGCTCTCTTCGGCATTGGCGCTCGCAAAGACCCTAAACTGCGCCATCGAAGACCCTGTCAGGCAACCGGTTGCTCTGGAGTACGATTCGAAACCCTGTTCATCCGAAACAATCAATAGTAAGAATATTGCTGTTTAACTTTCCTTTACGTACGTATTTAAATGAAACTATAATACGTATTAGAGACAGATTTTAAAGGAGGTTGCTATGGTTGCCGTGATAGACAAGAAACTCGTTTTCGGACGCGAACAGGTGCTGACTTCGACGCAGGCAAGCAAAAATTTTGGCGAAGCGAGACGTCGCGCTCGAAGAGAACCGCAATTTGTCTCAGACAGGAACGATGGCATCGATACTGTTATCGTTGGCTTCGACGAGTTCGAAGCGATGGCGGTCGAACTCGAACAGCTCCGAGAGGAGCGCCTGCACGCTATAGCCGCTGCAAGGCTCGCGCAGGGCGACACTGATTCGAATCGCAAGGGCATTCCGTTCTCCGATACCGCGGGAC
>CAUCXP010000290.1 GCA_958446785.1 uncultured Collinsella sp.
ACAGTTGGTAAGTATCAGGCCCTGTATTCTGGGGCCAGAACACAAATCGAGAGCCTTCCGTGCGCTCTGCGGTGTAAGGCGCCAATCTCAGCAAATCTGTCCCACAATACTGCGCTGAAGAACAACACGGAACCCCTGAGCCAAACTCCCCTATACCTTATTAAGGCTAAGACAGGCAAGTTCACGCACCCGGCATATTCCAGAATAACATCCTATTGTTTTAGATGCTCTACAAGCATGAACAGCCGCGAATCGGAAAGATCTTCTAGTTTCGCCCCGACTGACCGCCAAGGGCCAAAATGGTCCCTCCATCCCCGGGCGACTGGCTCTGGCGCGCCAAGGAGTGTCCCAAAGTGCCGGCAGGAAAGGAACGTCCCTATCTGCCGGCTAGAGGGCACCGAAGAGGACGGCGTAGGTAGTGGATTCGCCGAGCTTGAGCTCGTCGCCGGGATTGAGTTGGGCGGAACGACCGGGCTCGACCTGAATGCAGACGCGCGTGGCCCCGTTTACCACCACGGTTCCGTTGGTGGACGACAAGTCCTCGACGTGCCAGATATTTTGAGCATCGCACCAGATATGGGCATGGCGGGCCGAGACATCGTCGCCGACGTCGGTAATATCGCCCTCACCAGTGGCCAGCGCGCCAATCTCAACACCCTGCTCACTCGGCTGAATCCAGCGCGGGGCGCTCACGACAAAACTGTTTTGTATACGCAGCAAGCCCAAGGGGTGCGCCGGGGCGGGTTCGCGTTCGCCCGCGGTCATCGACATGCCAAGCGAACGCGGCGTGGATGTGCCTCCGCCACAGGTCGCGTTCGCGTAGTCGATGGCATAGTTCACCGAGGACCGCACATCCGCCGAACAACCGACGGCGACAAACAGCACCAGCACGGCCTCGGCGCGCTCGGCGGGCATGAGTTCCGCCGCCTGGGACAGGCGATCGAGCGCGTTGCGATAGAGATTCGTGTCCTGGTGGCACTCTTCGAGCGCGCGTACCATCGGTTCACCTGCAGGGCCGCACACCATATTGATCACAGCCGTGGAGTCCATGGGATTGCGCTGGCGCAGGGCCAGTTGCGACATAATACGCGCAGCCGAGGTACCGTATTCGGCAAAGTAGCGCTGCTGAAGCGTGCCGACCGGCGCGCGAACGATAAAGCGGGAAACCCAAGAGCGATCGGCGGCTCGGCTCTGCGGGCTGCGGCCGTCTGCGAGCGGACGGGACGAAAGCACCAAGCCGCACAGCTCGATATGGCTCAGATGCGCCGCGCGCTTAAAGATGTCAAACATGGCCCCGCATGGGGTGAGCTCAACTTGAGATGCCATGACCTAGGCCTCCTTGGTCGTAGAAATAGAACCGGACGATACTTCGACAGGTCCGCCAAAAGTACGGGCAGCCGCGGCTCCACCGGCAAGCGGAGTCGCCATCTGGGCTTTTGTACGTCGCGGTGCCGAAACGGGAAGTTCAAAGGCAAAGCCCATCGCAAGCAAAAACCACGTAAGCGTATAGGTTGCAACCAGAGCGGCAACAAGGCCGCCCATCACGGCGCGTTGGGAAAATACGCTACATGCAGCCACAACCAGCACCGGAACCTCGCAGGCAGAAAGCGCAAGCACACCCTGCAGGAAGCCCGAGCGCCGATTGCGCGCAAGTGCCCCCGCGACAACGCCGGCTATGCCTGGCAGCGCCAACGCCAGTGCGGCAATAATACCCGGTAGCGACCCAGACCACACGAGCGATCCCAAAGTCGCCGTCACGCGAGCGCCCGACGCCAGCAGCGCGGCCGAAACCACGACCACAGCCCAAACCACGCCACAGACGACCGTCGCGCCGACCATCAGCGCGCGACGAACCGCGCGGCCAGACGCATCCATGGGGCACGGCGTGAGCGGCTCGCCGCGGAGCGAACGACCGACATTTTGCGCATAGTGGTCACAAAACGCCGAGAGCGCCGCCTCGACCGCCGCCGGCTCGGGACGATCTTTTTGATGGCTGGACAGACAGGCCATCACCACGTTGAACAGCTGGGCATCGACAAACGCCAGCGCATCGCGTAGCTCCTCGGAATCCGGCTCAAGCCCCAGCTGCTGGGCCTGCTCGGCCGCAGCGAGCGCCACATCGGGCTCACGACGAAGCAGCTGAGTCAAATCGCAACCGGGCGCATGGGCACCAATGGGATAGTCGGGCAGCGTGTCCATCTTGAGACGGTAGGGGCTGGCGATGTCGCGCGTCTTTTTGCGCGAACCCGAGGTGCCCGAAGTGCTCGGCGCGGCTTCGTATGGCGCGGCGCCGGCAATGAGCTCGTAAACCGTGCTTGCTGCGGCATAGACGTCGATCGCCGGCGACATACGCAAAGCACGCAGGTCGGGAATATCGTCGGTGAGCATCTCGGGCGGAGCGTAGGCCACCGTCGCGCGACGCAGCGTGGCATAGCGCTCCGTAAACGACGCCTTGCCGCCGGTACCGGCCACGGCCGACGCAGGATCGAGCGCCAGCGACGAGCCAAAGTCGATCAGGCACA
>CAUCXP010000291.1 GCA_958446785.1 uncultured Collinsella sp.
ACAAGGGCCCCCAAAGGATAAACTCCTTGAACGCATGAACCGCGCCGAAGATGAAAGCAGAGACGGACTCTACGAAGACTACGATTCATTCTCAAGGGATATCAAAGCGAGATACGGAGTCTAGCCATATCTCAGAATGGCCTCACCCTTGTTGCCTAAAACTATTTGCACGTCATTTCACGTCACTTTGACGCGTAAAATAACGCGCAAATTTTTACGCGCCATCAAATTTGACGCACAAATGGTGTTTTTACTTATTACGTGTCATTCTGCACGTCATATTGAAGTGATAATCCCCGCGCCGGCAGAGGGCAGCAGTGTCTCCCGTAGCGCTAGTTAGCAAATGACCTGTGTATGTTCCTCGATGGCGGCACGATTCTCGGCGGTAATACCCGGCTCGCACACTACGGCGTCCAGGCTGTCCAGGCGGCAGAAGGTGTAGAAGTCGCGTTTGCCGATCTTGCTGGAGTCGGCGATCAGATAGCGCGAGTCGGCCTTGCTAAAGGCGAGCTGCTGGATACGACCCTCATCCATATTGGACGTAGACACGTCGCCATCCAGAATGCCGTTGGCGCCGATAAACGCCGCATCGATGCCCAGGGCGCGCAGGGTATCCTCGGCCGTTGGTCCCACAAACGCGGCGGTGCGGCGACGGTACATACCGCCCACGAGGCACAAGTCGCAGTCCTCGCGCGCCTCGAGCAGGTTAAACACCGAAAGCGAATTGGTCACAATGCGCAGGCGAAACGTCGGCAGCATCGAGGCCATCTGCTCAACCGTGGTACCCGTGCCCAAAAAGATGGTCGAGCCTTCCTCGATAAGCTCCACAGCACGGCGCGCAATCTGCAGCTTTTCCTCGGCATGCTTCGTGCGCTTTTCGGTGTGCGAATACTCATGGCGCAACATAGCGTGGGGACGACCCTGTGCACTGCGGGCGCCGCCGTGCACGCGCTCGATCTCGCCCAGGCTCGCAAGCTCCTCAAGATCGCGACGAATCGTCATGTCCGATACACCCAGCGCATCCGAGATCTCCTTGACCGAGACCGTGCCCTGCTCCTCGAGCAGCTGACGAACCTTATCCTGTCGCTCTGCCTTAATCACGATGAGTCCTCGCTGTTCTATGCGCGCATATCGTTCAAACAATAACGAACAAATTGTATCAGACTCGTGCGCGTCAAAAATGAACGCCCGCACAGCTCCAATCATCACTTTTTTGAGAAAAATACCCCCTGCTTTAGTGGGGTGTAGTGATAATCTCGCCTGTTCGCGCTACAGTTTGTCCGAAATACCTCGATGTTAGGAACCAAATGATCACTTCCGAGCTTTTCGGCACCGCGACCTGCGGTACCCCCGTTCATCGTTACACCCTCAACGGGCCCGAGATCTGCGTTCGCATTATGGACTATGGCGCCACGGTGCTTGGTATCGATGTGCCCGACATTCCCGGCAACGTGCGCGATGTGGTGCTGGGCTTCGATAAGCTCGAGGATTACTTTGACAACCCCGCCTGCTTTGGCGCGACCATCGGCCCCGTGGCCAACCGCACCGCGGGTGCCACGATTACCATCGCTGGCACGGACTGGCATATGCCGGCCAACGAAGGCGTCAACAACCTGCACAGCGATCTTGAGCACGGCCTGCACAAGCGCGTGTGGGACGTTGAACTCGACGAGGTCCACAACGCCGTGCGCATGACCACCTCGCTTAAGGATGGCGAACTGGGTCTGCCCGGCAACCGCACGTTTACGGCCGTGTTTACCGTTACGCGCACCGGCGTCTTTCGCATCGAGTATGGCTGCGAGAGCGACCGTGCCACCTACGTGTCCATGACCAACCACACGTACTTTAACCTTGCCGGCCATAACGCCGGCATGGACTGTGAGCACTTCTTTGTTGCTAACGCCGCCCACTACCTGCCCATTAACGAGCAGAACATCCCCACCGGCGAGATTGCTCCGGTCGAGGGAACACCGTTTGACTTCCGCGAGCTGCGCCCCGTCCAACCCGGCATGGAGGCCGACGACCCGCAGATTAAGCAGGCCCGTGGCTACGATCACTGCCTGTGCATCGATGGCTATCAGTACGGCCGCAACCTGCGTCGCGCCCTGCATGTCGAGGAGATGTGGACTGGTCGCGAGCTAGACTACTACACCACTGCCCCGGGCGTGCAGCTCTACACCGGCAACTGGCTGGGCGACGAGCACGCCAAGGACGATGCTAACTATGGCTGGGGTGCCGGCTTTGCCCTCGAGGCAGAGATGTACCCCGACACGCCGCACCAGCCGCTGTTCCCACAGGGCATTGTGGGCCCGGGTCACCCCTACAGCAATGTGATCGAGTACCACTTTATGAGGCACTAAGCCCACAGCGCGACATATCGCACAGCAGCACCCGCCGGCACCACCGCCGACGGGCGTTTTTCTATCCAGTCGAACGCCCGCTCGTTCGCGGCGTGGGTCGGCCCGACGCCCTCCGAGCACTCCAGCGGGGAGAGCGACCGCAGGGGCGCGATCACCAAG
>CAUCXP010000292.1 GCA_958446785.1 uncultured Collinsella sp.
GATGCTGAGTCCCAAGACACATGCCAAGGAGCCGCTCAAGACCGAGCAGGATCTGCTCAAGATTTTGCCGCACGAGTATTGGGGGTCGGTCAACCATCAGTGGATCACCTTCGGTCGCGAGATCTGCGACGCCCGCAAACCCAAGTGTGACGAGTGCCCGCTGGCAGATTTGTGCCCCAGCGTGCGCGTAGCGGGGTAGGGCGGAACGCATCTTCGTCTGGCGTTTTTTGCGGGGCTGGGTTTGCCCTTGAGCTGGAGTCCTCTCCATGCGCTACCATGACAGGCAACGAATTTGACGAACGACCCGCCGAGCTTGCCCCGGCGGGCTTTTGGCGTTGCGATGCCGGAGGAACAGCATGCTCATTCACCGTATAGCCGCGCAGCTCTACACTGCTGAGGCCTTGCAGACCGTCGAGGCCGGACTCGATGCCGGCGAGGACGTGACGCTGGCCGTGTCGCAGTCGGGTCGCACGCTTATGGCGGCAGCCCAGTTTGCGCGCCGTCCACGCCCCACGGTCTACATTGTGAGCGGCGAGGACGCGGCCGATCGCGCCGCGCGCAGCCTTGCCGCCTACGTGGGCCTGGCGCATGTGTGTCGTTTTCCCGAGCGCAAGGACTATCCGTGGCGCGAGCAGGCGCCCGACGATGCCGTGGTGGCGCAGCGCTGCGAGGCACTCGGGCGCATCGTGCGCGGGGACAACTGCATTATGGTTGCTTCGGCCCGCGCGCTGCTGCGCTGTGTGCCGCCGGTCGAGAGCCGTTACTGGGAGTCCACGACCTTTGCGGTGGGCGAGGAGATTCCTTTTGACGAGGTGCCACAGCGCCTGGTGGGCATGGGCTACACCAATGCCGGCGCCGCCGACGCGCCCGGCCTGTTCCGTGTGCACGGCGACACCGTCGAGGTGTTCCCCGCACAGGAAAAAGCGCCCGTGCGCATTGAGTTCTTTGGCGACGAGATCGATCGCATCCGCCGCATGGTGAGTTCAACGGGCCAGACCATCGGCAACGAGGACAGCATCGAGATCTTCCCATGCCGTGAGCTGGCGCTCACCGACGAGGCCGTCCACAACATGCATGTGGCGCTCTATCGCGCCAGCCAGGACGACAGCAAACTGGCGGCGCTGCTCGAGATGGTGGATGCGCGCATCGTCACGCCCGAGCTCGACCGCTTTTTGCCGGTGATGTACGGCCAGACCGTGAGCCCGCTGTCACACGTGAGTGGCAAGGCGCTCGTGGTGCTGTCCGAGCCGCGCTCGCTGTTCGACGATTGCCTGCGCGCCTACGAGGATATCGAGGCCCGTGCCGGCGAGGCGGGGGTCGACCGCTTGGACGGTCTGTACGTGCGCGCCCAACAGCTCGACTTTGGTGCCCAGCAGCGCCTGAACTACGTAAGCCTGATTCGTGCCGGCGGTGCGGTGACGGCCGAGCTCAAGATTGAGCAGCCGGCCATTGCGGGCTCGGACAACCGTTTTATGACGCGCATTCAGGAGGTTGTGGGCAAGCGCTACGCCTGCGTGTTTGCCATTCCCGACCGCGGCGCGCGCGAGTCGATGGAGCTCACCTTTGGCGATGAGGGCATTACCTTTGAGGAATCGCTGACCGCGGCGCCCGAAAATGCCGGCGCTATCGGTGACCGCGTGCGCGTGGCAGCAGCGGATTCCGCCGACCGTACCGCACGCCAGGAGGCCCATGCTTCCATTCGCGAGCGTAAGGCCGACGCGCTCAACGCCCGCTCGCTCGAGGCGGGCGCGGCCCAGGCCGCCGCCGGTGCCGCCGTGCCCACCATCTCGCGCGGACGCGTGACCTTTGTCGATGCCGTCCTGCCGCAGGGCGTGGTGGTGCCTGATGCCAACCTGGCCGTGTTTTCGATCGCCGACCTCAACGCCCGCATGGACGCCAACCGCGCGCGCAGCCGCCGCAAGGTGGACATTACGCAGATCACGTTCCCGTTTAAGCCGGGCGACTACGTGGTGCACGCCACTCACGGCATCGCGCTCTTTAGCGAGATCGCGCGCCAGGAAGTGGGCGGCAAGGAGCGCGACTACTTTTTGCTGGAATATGCCGACGGCGACAAACTCTACGTGCCGCTCGAGCAGGTCGACCGCATCACACGCTATGTTGGCCCCGACGGCGACAAGCCGCGCCTGACCAGGCTCAACACCGCCGACTGGACGCGGGCCACCAACAAGGCGCGCAAGAACGCCAAAAAGCTGGCGTTTGACCTGGTCGATCTGTATACGCGCCGCTCCTCGATTGCCGGTGTCGCCTGCCCGCCCGACACGCCCGAGCAGATCGAGATGGAGGAGAGCTTCCCTTACGACGAGACGCGCGACCAGCTGGAGGCTATCGCCGACATCAAGGCCGACATGGAGGCGCCCAAGCCCATGGACCGCCTGCTGTGCGGCGACGTAGGCTTTGGCAAGACCGAGGTCGCCCTGCGCGCGGCGTTTAAGTGTGTGGACTCCGGCCGCCAAGTCATGGTGCTCTGCCCCACGACCATTCTGGCCCAGCA